>DXGZ01000117.1 GCA_019113645.1 Candidatus Mediterraneibacter vanvlietii
CCGCTCATTTAGTTTTTCTTAGATCCTGGAGCGGAGCCGAATCCGGCATTCCCTTCCCGCAGAATACGTTTTCACTAATTATCTCCTGCGGATTTCGGATTTGTTCTGTCTGAGTTTCCTATGCGACAAACCCAGATTTATTCCACCAGCTCACTCAGCGGCCGCACCTGATATCCCATTTCTTCCCATTTTGTCAGCAGCTCATCCAGTATTTCTGCATTTGTGCTTGATGTGCTGTGCAGGAGTACAATAGCGCCGGGATGGATTCGTCCGAGAAGTTTATCGAAGGCTTCTTCTTTTGTGGGCTGGTCATCTGCATACCAGTCTACATACGCCAGACTCCAGAAGAATGTTTGATATCCCAGTTCCTTTGCCATTTCCAGGTTGGACTCACTGTAGATTCCCTGCGGCGGCCGATAGTATTTCGTCATTTCCTGACCGGTTGTCTGCCGGAATGCATCTTCCACGGCTGTAAGTTCCTTTTTGAATTCTTCCATTGATTCTATGCCAGACATATTGGGGTGGTGCCATGTGTGATTGCCTACCGTGTGTCCTTCATCTATCATCCGTTGAATCAGTTCGGGCTCGGATTCTATGTAGGTTCCCACTACAAAGAAGGTTGCGGACACGTTATGTTTTTTCAATGCATTGAGAATCGTTTCGGTGTTCCCGTTTTCGTATCCTGCGTCAAATGTGAGGTAGAGCACTTTTTCCTCTGTATCCTGTGCATAGTATGCGTTGTATTCAGCCAGTTCTTCTATTGAGGCATTACCCTGAGGGCATTGTCCCTCCTCCTGAAAACTCAGTCCCCAGTTTCCGGAAGAGGCGCCGCCGGATGCGGATTGTACTGACGAACTGCCCGGCAGTGTCCGGAAATTGTCTGAGGTCAGATATCCGATGCCGTATCCGAGCAGATAAGCGCATAGAAGCAGCAGGATCAGAAGTACAGGTTTCCGGAGAACAGAGAGTTTTTTTAAAATGGATTTAAGTGGAATGTTCTGGTTAGATTTCATGGTTTATACAGACCTGACCGTATGATAATCAGGCAAGATTGTTTTGTAATATATATGTATAAAGTCGTGGGAGTATGTGAAAATCTAAAGTGACATTATCTCAAGTGAATCCTAAGGTGACATTATCATAAGTTAATAACACATTAATAACAAATTTATTTGACAAACACCTGGGTATGTGATATATTCATCCCAAGCAATCGAAAGGGAGTAGCTGAACGCCCGCAAGGGTGGTTTTGTAATCGTCAATCGGTGTCGAGAGGCACCCGTAGCAAATGAGATAGCAAGACTTTTATTGTGGCAGAGGTCATGATAAAAGTCTTTTTTTATCATACGGAAGGGATTCCGAAACAGGCTTCATTTATTATAAATCTCTCCTCTGCCGCATAACTTGCCGGAGAGAAGGAGAGAAAAGATGAAGGAAAATGAAATTCAGAAAACACAGATGAAACAGGAAATCTCAGTGCAGCGTGAACTGGAACAGGCAGAAACAGCGGGAGAGAAAGCTCTTTGGAGCTTGTATATCGCCCGTGATACTCTGAATAGTGCGAAAAAGTGGGGAATGGTCGATCTGTTTGGCGGAGGTCTTATCACAGATTTTATCAAACATTCGAAAATGGATTCGGCAGAACCCCAGCTTGTTCAGGCAAAGAAAGATTTGGAAGCCTTTGAAAAAGAATTGAAAGATATCCATGTAACAGCGGATCTCAGGATGGAGATCGGCAGTTTCCTTTCGTTTGCGGATTTCTTTTTTGACGGGCCGATCGCAGATTATATGGTACAGAACAGAATTAAGAATACACTGGAAGATATCGATGATGCGATCTGTCATGTGGAAGCATTGATGGAACGTATAAAAAATCACAGGGAGGTCAGGTAATATGGGATGCTTTGGAAATGTTTTATGGTTTATTTTCGGCGGACTGATCAGCGGACTTAGCTGGTGTCTTGCAGGCTGTCTCTGGTGCGTAACGATTGTGGGAATCCCGATAGGGATGCAGTGTTTTAAGTTTGCTTCGCTTAGTTTCTTCCCATTTGGAAAAGAGGTCCAGTATGGCGGCGGAGCCGGGTCACTGATTCTGAATGTACTGTGGCTGATATTCTCAGGACTGCCGCTGGCACTGGAGCATCTGGCATTTGGGCTGGTCCTGTGTGTTACTGTTGTTGGTATTCCGTTTGGAATGCAGCACTTCAAACTTGCCAAGCTGGCACTGATGCCGTTTGGCGCGGAAGTCTATTAGGGATTATTGAAAGAAAATGGAGAAACAGAGATGAGGAAAATAAAAATTGACCGTGAGGATATGCTTGCCCTGACAAGGCGGATGACTGTGAAGCGGTCTTCGATTACGAGAATCGCGGGGGCTTATATTGATCCGGACGGATTTGTGGACGGGACGTTCAATGTCCGGTTTCTGAAACTTTCCGGCTCAGACAAAGCGAAGAATCTGGAGATCGCGAAGACGATACCGTTCGCGGAGACAAACAGGAAGCTGAAGCGGTATGTGATACCGAAGGAATCAATGGGCAAGGAGAGTATGTGGCAGCTCCTGACAGCGGCGAAGACGTCCGGTCTGGAGAATGACGCGCTTCTCGATATCTTTTACGATGTGTTTGCCCAGAAATATCAGCCGGATCATGAGTATGGCGTATTTCTGTTCCATGACCGGTATGATATTCCCTCAAAGGCGGCGGATCATGAAAGGCTGGGAGAATCAGAGCAGGTCTTTGAGTACCTGATCTGCGCGGTCTGCCCGGTCAGCGGAGATTACGAGCCGGGAGAGCCGGAGTGCGGATTTTTGTTCCCGGCGTACTCGGATGGCGGCGCGCTGGTAAACTGTGTAGATATTTATCAGGCAGATGGAAAAAACATGAATGAGGGGCTGGCATCTGTGTTTATTGGCAGAAACGATGTGTTACGTTAAGGCTGAAAATCGAATTCTGCCAGATCTAAAGCGTTGAATTCCATTGAATATGACCGATTTTTCTGGTATTATAACATTAGTGTAAAAGCGGCGGAACGGGTGGACGTGAATCTGTACTGCCGTAAAACAAAGTGTTCCCGGCTGCAAGATCCGGTAAGGAAATGCAGCAGGGATAATTTTCAGGAGGATGACATGGCTGAAGATTATAGAGGAATGGCGATCGGGGTATTTGAACTTGAAAGTGAATGTATCTGTTTCGTGGCTCTGGACGCAGCGGCGAAGGCTGCGAATGTAAAGATTCAGGCGGTAGAGAGAAACAGACTCAAAGCAGGCGCTTGTGTGAAGATGCGCGGATCTGTCTCTGATGTGAAGGCCGCGATGGAAGCGGCACTGGATGCGGCGAGACCGCTGACAAAGATTGTATCCCATACAGTGATTGCGTCTCCATCGGAAGATACGGAAACGGCGATCCGGATGACGATTGGGAAATAAGATGACGATCGAAAAGTAAAAGAAAGAAAGGACAGGTATCGTTATGGCATATGGCGCTTATGGACTGGTAGAAGTTGTGGGTGAGGCACACGCGGTTCTGGTGACAGACCGCATGCTTAAGACAGCGGAAGTCGAGTATGTGACACAGGATACAAAATGCGGCGGTCATGCTCTTGTATTCATAGGTGGCAGCGTTTCCGCAGTGACGGCAGCAGTGGAGAGTGTGAAGAACGATCCGCCGTGCCCGGTGGAGTAGACAGCAGTGATTTCCAATCCGTCACAGGAGATGGTGGATATCGTGGAAATGTTTAAAGCAAGAAGAAAGTAAGAGCAGAAAGTCTAAGTGAAGCTGTATGATCGAAAGAAAGTCCGGAAAGGACTTGCCGGAATATGGCTTCTTTTTTTATGGACTTTTCGATGGAAGAAGAGTAAAATGGATGAGGAAATTTGAGCCGGATTGGCATTGATATGAAGAAAAACCGGAATATATCGACATAAAAATCTGACAATGAAATGGAGAAGATTATGAAGAAATCAGTTTTGTTTTTTGACATTGACGGAACACTTCTCAGTGAAGTTACGGGGACGATACCGGAGAGTGCCATTCAGGCGCTTCACGCTGCCCAGAAGGCAGGGCATCTGCTTTTTGTAAATACAGGGAGAACGATCTGCAGCCTTCCGGCAGAGATAAGGAGATTCCCGTTTGACGGATTCCTGTGTGGATGTGGAACAGGACTGTTCTACAGGGGAGAGGAACTGTTCGCCCATTCTATTCCGGCAGATCGGGGAAGGGCGATTATCAGCAAGCTGATAGAATGCAGTCTGGGTGGTCTGGCGGAAGGCCCGGAGGATGTGTATTTTCCAAGCAGGATCAGCAGATTCGACAGACTGGAAGGATCGAGGAGATATTTCCGGCAGAAGGGGATGGGCATAGAACTTCCGATCGAATCTGGAGACTATATTTATGACAAGCTGTTTGTCTATGCGGATGAGCAGAGTGATCTGGAAGCATTTTTTGCTTTTATTGAGGAAGATATGGAGCCGCTTGACCGGGGAGATAATGCCTACGAAGTGATACAGAAAGGGTATTCCAAAGCAACTGCCTGTCAGTTCATTCTGGATAAGCTGGGATTCACGCTTGATGATGCGTATGTGTTTGGAGACAGCAGCAATGACCTCTCCATGTTCGAGTATGCGAAGCATACGGTGGCGATGGGAAAACATGCGGATGTGCTTGACCCTCACACGGAGTTTGTGACAAAGAAAGTGGAGGATGACGGGATTGCCTGTGCACTGGAGCATTACGGACTGATATAAGCGAACGGGTCAGTCATGACACGGGGAAACGGTGATCATATGGCAGGCATTTAACAGAGAGGGACAGAGGTGGATCGAATTGAAGATTTTTGTTTATAATTACAGGGAATTTGACGAGGCAGAGTATTTTCAGAAGTTTTCGAAGGAGTACGGAGTGGAGCTTGGCATCTGCACGGATGCGCCGACTCTTGAGAATGCGCATCTGGCGGAAGGTTACGAATACATCAGTATTATCACATCCAGAATCGATCATGAACTGATGGAGAAATTCCATGAACTTGGTGTGAAGATGATCTCGACCCGCACGATCGGGTATGATCATGTGGATATTGAGACCGCGAAACGCCTCGGAATCCATGTGAGCAATGTCTCCTATTCTCCGGAATGTGTGGCGGATTACACGATTATGCTGATGCTTATGTCTATCCGCAAGATGAAGCGGATCATGCAGAGAGAGGAGATCAATGACTTCTCGCTTCCGGGAATCCAGGGAAGAGAGCTGCCGAATTTTACAGTGGGAGTGCTCGGGACCGGAAGGATCGGACAGGCGGTGATCCGGGATCTCTCCGGATTCGGCTGCAAGATTTACGCTTATGACAAGTATGAGAATGATTTCGTGAAGGAGCGCGCAGAGTATGCGGATCTGGATACGATTTACAGGGAGTGTGATCTGATCACGCTTCATATGCCTCTTCTGGATGACAATTTCCATCTGATCGATCAGGATGCGGTCAGCCGGATGAAGGATGGTGTTGTGCTCGTGAATACTGCACGCGGCGGGCTGATTGATACGAAGGCGCTGATCGATGGGCTGGAGTCGGGGAAGATCGGAGCAGCAGGGCTGGATGTGATCGAAGATGAGTTCGGCATGTATTATTATGACAGGAAATCCGATGTGCTGAGCAAGCGGGATCTCTACATTCTGAGAGGATTCCCGAATGTGATTGTGACGCCTCACATGGCGTTTTACACAGACCAGGCGGTCAGCGACATGGTGAAACATTCCATAGAGAGCTGCATGATCCGGGCTGAGGGCAAGGAAGATCCCTGGGCGGTTGTGTAGTGCATTTAAGAACAGGCGTTTCTGTAAGGCGCAGAAACGATATCTGCTATTGGGAACGGATTTATTATTGGCATCGGATCTTATGGTATATATAGGTTAAACATGATATAATTTCCTTGTTACCGCCCCTAAACTGGTGACAGAAAGGGGGTGCCTAATATGGAAATTGTTACATCTCTTATTATCGCTGTCATGGCAGGTGTGATTAGCCATCTCATTTGCAAATGTCTGGACAGTGATAGGTAGTCGGTAACCAGCCTAATGGAATATGCCGTCATAGCAAACGGCAAAGAAAACCCCGGAGGTGCATCTCCGGGGTTTTTGTTATGTCGCCCAATATGGACTTGCTACATCTCTTAGCCTACGCATAATATAGCATATGCATCAGGCAACGTCAAGTATGCCTCGTCAGTATGCCTCGTCAGGTAAAAAATATTCCAAGGTTTTGTTTATGACATTGTAACACTTTCTGGTTTTTACTGCAAATTAAATTCATTTGAATGACAGAATTCTTCTTTTTTCTTCCGGATGCAGTGCTATACTGTGGCAGAAAAAGGAGGAAGATCATGACGAGAAAAAGGCTTATTATAATCATTGTACTGGCTGCTGCTCTTATACTGGGAGTCGGTGCGGGGATCTGGATGTATGTCAACCGTTTTGATGCCGGAGAATATGTGCAGGCTGTTCTGGATGTCTCCTATAAGAATGAGACGGAATTATATGTGGAAATTACCGGTGTTTCCCAGGAGAAGGCGCAGAAGATATTCGAGGATAATCTGGATGCGACGATGAAGGGATTCGAGTCTTCGGACATGCCGGAGGACCTGCAGCCAAAGTACCGGGAGCTGATCGGGACGATTGCGAAGAAGACAAGCTATACGGTAGATGAGCCGGTGCGGCAGAAGGATGGCACATATGAGGTCGCGGTTACGGTGAAGCCGATTACGCTTTTTACAGATACATATGCGGATTTTCAGGTGAGGGCAGAGGATTATGCGGCGCAGATCACGGACAGTGTGATGCAGGGAGCAGAGATGCCCACAGAGGAAGAGATGCAGAATCAGATCTATCAGATCTATTACGATGTGCTGAAGGAGATGGTGGATTCCGGCATGCTTTATGGAAGGGCGGAGGATGTGACGCTCCATGTTGCCAGGGAGAGCAGCCGGAGATTTACCATTGATGAGGAAGATATGGATCAGCTGGACGGGATGCTCATAGAGAGTGTAGGAGATGACGCGGTACAAAGTGAGGGAGCGGCAGATGCCACAGGACAGGATTCTCAGGAATCCCAGGAATAGGAGCAGAAATTTGGCTCTCCCGGACAGCTCCATGGCTGAACTGGTGGAGAAGAAAGCCCGGTTCAGTTCGCGCTGTCCGGAAATGCAACCCGCACAGTCAGCATTCCGTTTTCATACTGCGCTGAGATCTCTCCGCCCATCTGTTCAGTGAGCGCACGGGCGATGGAAAGTCCCAGCCCGGTGGAATTGGCGGAAGCGGTTTCTACTGTATAAAACCGGTCAAAGAGACGGCCGGTGCTGATCTCATCCAGATCCGGAGCATAGTTTGAGAAGGTGATCACGCCATTTTCATCCAGGGTGATGGCGAGGTCACCTTTGCTGTATTTTGCAGCATTGCTGATAATGTTCTCAAAGACGCGGCAGAGGGCGTTGCGGTTGAGCATCCGGCTGATCCGCTTCTCGGGCATGGTGACTTCCGGTGTGATATGATTCTGCTTTAACAGGGCATAGAGCGCGGATAAGCTGTCCTCCAGCAGACGGTTCAGGATCACGGGTTCATTGGAAGTGCCTTCCGCTACTGTTGTAAATACAGAGTAGCGGAACAGCTCTTCTGTGAGCTGGCGCATCGTCTCCGTGCGTCCGCGGATGATCTTCAGATAACGGGTTACGGTCTCTGATTTTTCTTCTTTGTCCAGAAGATCCAGATATCCGCAGATCGCGGTGAGAGGGGTACGAAGGTCATGGGAGATATTAGTGACAGCGTTTTTAACTTCCATGTCTCCCTGCTGATAGCGGTGTCTGTCGTTCTGGAGGCTTTTCAGCTCCTTGTTTATGCTGTCGGCAAGTCTGCGCATATGCCGGTCTCTGCTGGAGAGGTCGATCAGTGTGTTGGTGTCGGATGATCTGCGGTCGGCAAAAGCGTCAGCGATCTCATCCGCTGATTTCCTGAGCAGAATAATTTTTATACACAGTCCTGCGATGAGCAGGAGAAGAATGCCGGTCAGGCAGCACAACCAGAATAACATATCTGATTCCCTCCATAAGGCAGGCGCACGGATACGTCTGCCTGTTTTATTTTGCAGCAGTTTTGAATCTGTGGCTGAACTGCTGGTTTATTTCAGATCTTTTTTGCGGAACACAAAGATTCCGACTGCGGTTGACACAATGATGATCCCTGCAGAGTATCCTGCCATTCTCGCAACGGCGGAGTAATCATTCACTGAACCCCGTGTGATGGAGACTGCCTGGCTGGTGGGGATGAATTCATCAAGGAATTCATAGACCTTCCGTTCGGTTCCCCGCAGGTAGGACGGGTTCTTTTCCTCCGCGATTTCCGTAATGGTTCCATCGTCTGCCAGAGCAGTGACTGACTGATAATATTCCGGCTCATTCAGCCTTGCGGAAATATAGATGGACATTACGAGCAGAAACAATATGGCAAGAATGTTGGCCACAGCAGTGACCGCCCGGTTCTGGCAGAGCATTCCGACCAGAGTGCTCAGAGATACGGTGGCGGTCATGGTCACAATGCTTAGGAGTAGCAGTGTGACAAGTTCCCTGTAATTTACACCTGTGACGCCGCACAGAGGAATCCCCACAGCAAGACCGGCGATCAGGTAGGCGGCGGTGAAAATCAGTGCGGCTGCCACGCCTGTGATCAGATTGGATAAATAAATGGACAGCCGTGTGTGCCCGATGATCAGTTTGTTCCGGATCGTGCCGTCGCTGTATTCTGTTCCGACGAACAGGCTGACGAATGCAGGAATCATAAAAACCAGTACAAATATATAGATGGTGAGCATGCTGGACAGTGATGCGGTGAATCCATATTGTGTGGAGCTGACATAATCCATTACCTTCATATAGATTCCGAACAGAAACATGCCGATCATACACAGCCTGAAAAATATATTTTTCCAGAGTTTGGCGAAATCCGCCGATAACAGTCTACTCATTGTGCTTCCCTCCTCCGATCAGATTGACGTAATAGCTCTCCAGGCTTTCCTCCCGTTCGCTGACAGAGATGATGTCGCATCCCTGTTCTGCGAGCGCGATGGCAAGCTGGGAGATGTTTACTTTGGCGAAAATGTCCGCCATGGTATCAGAGAAGATGTTGTAGTCCATCTGCATTTCGTCGAGGACGCGGGTGAGGACGCGGATATCCGATACCTGTACCCGGATGCATTTCCGGCAGGCAGCGTCCAGATCCGCTGCGCTGATCTCCTTGATCATATGCCCGCTGTCTATGAAGCCGTAATGTGTGGCGAGGCGGGAGAGTTCATCCAGAATGTGGCTTGAGATCAGAAAGGTGATCCCCTGTTCCTGATTCAGCTTCAGGATCAGTTCACGCATCTCGATGATTCCCTGCGGATCCAGACCGTTTACCGGCTCGTCAAGGATCAGGAAATCCGGGCTGCCTGCCAGCGCGATGGCGATGCCAAGTCTCTGCTTCATGCCGAGGGAGAAGTGCTTTGCCTTTTTCTTCCCGGTGTCGGAGAGCCCAACCAGTCTGAGCAGTCCCGGAATATCGTCAAATGACGGGAGCCCGATGACGCGGAACTGTTCTTTTAAGTTGTCCTCCGCTGTCATATCCGCGTAGATGGACGGTGTCTCCACAACCGCGCCCATTCTGCGGCGGCTTCTGGCGATTTTGGAATCCGTGTTTCTGACTCCGTACAGGGTATAAGTTCCGGAAGTGGGAGTCTGAAGCCCGCAGACCAGACGAATCAGTGTGGTCTTGCCGGCTCCGTTTTTCCCGATAAATCCGTAGATGGATCCTTTTGGCACATGAATGGAAAAGTCATTCAGCGCTTTGAAATTCTTGTATTGCTTGCTTAATGATTCTGCTGTGAGAACATATTCCATTGCAGAAAACCTCCTTTTATGATTTGCAGAAAACCGGATGCGCTGCAGGTGTGAACAGCGGCCTGTCTTCTGACACTTGCCATTCTACAAAGGAGTGGTTAAGAAAGCGGTTAAGAAAACAGTAAAGAAACAGTTAAGATATTTCTTCATTTAATTTAAACCCGATTCCCCATACTGCTTCGATATAATCTTTCCCCTCGACATTTTTCAGTTTCCTGCGCAGGTTGCTGATGTGCACTTTCAGGGAACTCTCCGTGCAGTCCGGTGTATCCTCGCTGATGCGGTCCAGCATCACGGATTTGGTGATGACCTGGGACGGGTTCTGCATAAGGAGTTTTAAGATAGCGTATTCGGTCTGCGTCAGGTGCACCGGAACCCCGCTGATTTCCACTGCTCTGGTGTTTAAGTTCAGGCAGATACTGTCAAATGTGAGGAGATCCCCGGCAGTCCCGGCGCTGCTTTTCCGGAGCTGTACTGTGATCCTTGCGAGAAGTTCTTCCGTGCTGAACGGTTTCGTGATATAGTCTGACGCGCCGGCGAGCAGCAGCTCCACCTTGTCCGAGACTTCCGCCTTTGCGCTGACCACGATTACGGGAATCCCTTTGATCAGGGGCAGGAGCTCTTCCCCGCTTAATCCCGGGAGCATGAGATCAAGAAGAATCAGATCGGGGCGGTTCGAGGAGAGATACATCAGCGCCTCAGTGCCGGAATAAGCACGGGCGGCAGCATATCCTTCCCCTGATAAAACTTCTTCTATCATATCACCGATATAGATGTCATCGTCTACGATCAGAATTGTTTTCAATGTCATGTACCTCCGCTGTTTTTCCATGAATTATTGTAATCAGAAACAGAAGGAAATTCAAGTGCGGCAGCAGGATTCTGATCTGCGGGAGGACTATGCGCGTCTGGTTTCCTGTGGAAAGTTCAGGGGGCTCTTTACTTACGGATGAAAAAGGAATATAATTGGTGCATAAAATGAGACAAAACAGCGGTGCAGCCGCAATATGCACGTCAGTGCGGTTTCCCGAATGGCGCGGGCTGAACGGCTATAATGGAACAGATGAAACAGAAGTACGGAGGTGAACACATTATGAGATCGACAAGAGAATTTCAGGAGCGGATGAAGGCGCTTCAGATTACATACGAGGAGATTGCGCGGATGTCCGGTCTGCCTGTTGAGAAGGTTCGAAACATGATAGAGGGAATGGAAAAAGAGGTTGATTACATAAGTACTGCGGCATTGGAGGAGACCCTTTTCGGTGATGAGACAGAGATGGTCTGCGAGCCGGCGAATGCCTATATGGTAAAGGGGCAGGGTGATTACACGCTGGACGATTATTACAGAATTCCGGATGAGAGGCGTGTGGAGCTCATCGATGGGGTAATCTATGACATGACTGCCCCGACAAGCAGGCATCAGATGATTGCGGGATTTCTCCATCACAAGTTTATTCAGTATGTGTCAGATCGGCAGGGGAGCTGTATGCCCATGATCTCTCCCCTGGATGTGCAGCTGGACTGCGATGACCGGACGATGGTGCAGCCGGATGTGGTGATCGTGTGTGACCGGGACAAGATCGAAGACAGATGCATATACGGCGCTCCGGATTTTGTCATTGAAGTGCTGTCAAAGTCCACCCGGAAGAAAGATACAGTTATCAAGCTGAACAAGTACATGAACGCGGGAGTCCGGGAGTACTGGATGATTGATCCCGCACAAAAGAAAGTAATCGTCTATGATTTCGAACAGGATAATTATCCGGCGATTTACGGGTTTGACGCAAAAGTTCCGGTGGGCATATGGAACGGGGATCTGGAGATTGATTTTGCCGAAGTGTACGAGTACGTGCGTTTTCTTTATGAGCGATGAAAGATGATGAAATGACAACAGATATATGTCCGGAGGAAGAAGAAACGGCACACCGAAAAGCGGCGCAGCAGACAGGACACAGAATGTTCATCTTCATTAATGAAGTATAAACAATTATAAAATAAGTGATAAAATCACTGACAAACCCGGAATATTCTGATAGAATGCAGACGTAACGTTGAAACGGCTGCATTGGTCAGGAGGACGACATTATGATGAAAAATTACTTTTATACATTTATTTTATATACAGATCTGGGACAGAAAGTGAAGGATGTGGTGAACAGTGTGTTCCCGGGACTGATCAAAGAACCCCAGAGAGTGCGTGTTCCGGTGCAGAGACCGGACGAGCGCCAGAGAAGAAGACCGTATTAATAATCGAATGAAAGTGTATGTCCATAGCAGCCGGATCGGCTGCGGGATATCTGCAGAGGAGTCTCAGAAGAGAGATTCCTCTTTTTTGTGCGCGAATGCTGGACAGGCTTTCTGTTTATATAGTATATTTTTACCGGAATAATCAGGAATAACCTTCCATGGAAGCTGTAAATAGTTCTTGATATAGTATATAAAGGCTGAATGGGTTTGGACATCATACCATTTAAAACAGTTGTGAAAAGTAACCGTTTCGAGTGTCAGGCCCGACGGTTGCGTGAAGAACAGGAAGGGAAAGATAAGATGAATCGCAGACTATGGGAGATCATAGACGAACTTTCAGAAAATGAATTCCGGACATCCGGTCATCTGGGCGGGAAGCTGGGCGTGAGTGAGAAGACAGTGCGGACAAGGATCAACGAGCTGAACGGAGAGATCATGCAGCACGGAGCGGAAGTGGTCTCAAAACCACGCTATGGATACTATCTCGTTGTGACGGCTCGGGATGAATGGGAAGAGTTTCTGAAAACACAGAATACAAGGGAAGACGGCATACCGGCGGATTCGGAAGAACGGATCGACTATCTGCTGGCGCTGTTCTTAAACCGGGAGGATTATCAGAAGCTGGAGGATCTGAGTGAATTCCTTTTTGTTTCCCCGAAGACTTTGTCAAATGAGATGAAGAAAGTGGAGTATATCCTGTCCAGGTTTTCGCTTCGGCTGGAGCGCAGACCGCATTACGGGATGCGGATCGAGGGAACAGAATTTAATAAGAGAAGATGCATTCTGCAGCACTTTTTCCTCAGCCTGAAGCCATTCTGGGAGCCGAAAGGAGTGCAGGAAAAGCTGTCGCTTAAGATCGCGGACAGACTGAAGACGCTTTCAGCAGAATATGATGTGAAGTTTTCCGAGACAGCATTTCAGAATACAGTACTGTATATCTACGTGAGCATATCCCGGATGAAGCGCGGAATGTATATAAAATCAGAGGGAAACGGGGTTCCGGAAGATAGAGTAGAGATGAAACTGGCGGAAAAGCTCTACGAGGAGCTGAAGAGCGAGATTCAGCCTGAAGTGACGCAGGCGGAGATCTGCTATACAGGAATTTACATTGCAGGCAACCGGTTTCTGGGTGACGAGATGGACGCGTGCGGTAACTTTGTCATGTCGGAAAAGACGGACGAGCTGGTGATGCGGATTCTGGATTCCATATATGAGACGTATCATGTGGAACTGAGGAACAACCTGAATCTCCGCATGATGCTTAACCAGCATATGATCCCTCTGGGAATCCGGATGAAGTACGGGATTCCCATCGAGGACTGGCAGATGTACCAGATCAGGGATAAATATGTGTTCGCATACACAATGGCACAGCAGGCGGCTTCTATTATTTCGGAAGAGTATGGAAAGGAAATGTCGGACAATGAGACTGCCTGCACGGATCTGTATATCCGCTGATTCGCGGTACAAATTATATATTAATGACAGACTGGCAGAAGTTGGACCGAGTAAAGGAGACAGCCAGATCTGGTTTCAGGATGAGATTGATATCAGGTCTTATCTGAAGAGCGGTGACAATGTGATAGCTGTGGAAGTTCTGCGGTTTCCCGTGAATCCGTTTGGTGGAAACCAGAGCGCGATGGTGACTTCTTTTCCCGGTCTTTATTTTTATGGAAAATGCACGGATATCGAGGGAAACATTTATGACATATCTGCGGATTCCCAGTGGAGATACCGGGTTGACAACCGTGTCGAGGTGAAAGCGGAAGCACCCGGATTTGCCCCGCTGCACTTTTATGAAAATGTAAGGGAAGATTTAACTGTAGCCGGCTGGAAAGGAACTGGCTATGACGACAGTGCCTGGGAGAAAGCGGTGCCTTATCCTGATCGGGGAATACGCAAGGCAGTAAGTCCCGGAAATTTAAATGCCAGGACAATTCCTTTTATGTATCGGAAGAAGAGAACCTTCAGCAGGGTGATGCGGGTGGTTTCTTCCGCTTATCCGGCAGAAAAGTGGGAGGCTTTTCTCAGGGGGGGAGAGAAGATTACCGCGGCGTCCGGAACGGAGGAAATCGTGGAGATTGATGCCGGAGAGGAGATGACCGGATATCTGAAGCTGGTTGTCTCAGGCGGAGCGGGAAGTCAGATCGAGATCCTGCAGTCAGAGGCTTATGTCCAGAATGAGGATCTGGCCGCAGATGGAGCGAAGCCACAGTCCGCGCCGTTAAAGAAGGATCGTCTGGATATGGAAAACGGCCATCTGGAAGGATACACGGACGTCTATTATCCGGCCGGGGCGGATTCGGAGGATGCCTGCCAGACTTACGAGCCGTTCTGGTTCAGGACGTTCCGGTTTATCCGGCTGCATATCACAGCGGGGGAGACGCCTCTCGTCCTTCACAGGTTTGACTACGAGGAGACGGGATATCCACTGGAGATTCGTTCTCATGCAGAGACCTCGGATGCTTCACTGGCTGATATCTGGGATATCAGCGCCCGTACGTTGAAACGGTGTATGCACGAGACATATGAGGACTGTCCATTCTATGAGCAGCTGCAGTATGTGATGGATTCGCGTTCCCAGATTCTCTATACTTACGCATCCGCGGCGGACGACCGGCTGGCGCGCAAGTGTATGGATGATTTCAGAAGGTCTCAGCGCTATGACGGAATGCTTTGCAGCGCGTATCCGAATACGAAGCCAAATGTGATCCCCGGCTTTTCCATTTATTATATCCTGATGCTGCATGATCACATGATGTATTTCGGCGATCGTGAGCTGATCCGGTACCATATGCCGGCAGTGGAGAAGGTGCTGTACTGTTTTGAACAGCATGTCACAGATAAGGGATATGTCAGCAAACTGGGTGATGTGCACAGCAAAGACAAGTTCTGGTCATTTATCGACTGGGCGCCCCAGTGGGTATCCGGAGTGCCGAATGCGGTGCGGACAGGAAGTATCACCATGGAGAGTCTGCTCTATCTGCTGGGACTTACAACAGCTTCCGAGCTGGCGGAATTCATCGGAAGGAAGGAGCAGGCACAGGAGTATCGGACACAGGCAGAACATTTAAAAGAGAGTATCCGCAGATACTGTATGGGTAAAAACGGAATGATCAAGGACGGTCCGGAGTGTGAGGAATACAGCCAGCACTGTCAGGTGTTTGGAGTCCTGACGGGAGTTCTTGACAAAGAAGAAGGGAGAAAGGCATTGCTTGAGACACTGATTCACAGAGATCAGTACGCTCAGTGTACAGTCTCTATGGCGCTCTATCTGTACCGGGCACTGGAAGAGACGGATCTGTATGAATATACGGACGGATGCTGGGAGATCTGGCGGGAGATGGTGAGAAACCATATGACAACCTGCGCAGAGTCTGACTCTTATCCGAGGAGTGAATGTCATGCATGGGGAGCCCTGGCATTGTATGAACTGCCCTCTGTGATCCTGGGAGTGCGGCCTGCGGCTCCGGGTTATGCAAAAGTAAAGATCGCTCCCGTGCCGGGATATCTGACATGGGCAAAAGGCGAGGCTGTCACGCCAAAGGGAATGGTGGCAGTGTCATGGAAAAAGGACGGAGATCAGCTTCAGGTGGAGTATCAGCTGCCGGAAGGGCTGGAGGCGAGTGTATGATATCAGATGTGAAAATAGAATAAATGATTGTATAAAAGTCCGGATATCCCGGGCTTTTTACTATTTATAAGAATACGTTCTGCGGATATTGGGTGACTTGTTTCCTGCCGGACAGGTATACGCATTCATGGCAGAACTTGCCGGCGGAAGATTTTTTATGTTACACTATAACAGCTGGAAATGAGATACAGCAGAAGACGGGGAGAAGCAAAGCGGCAGCAGTTCAGATGTGGAATTGCAGCGAAAACGATGAATAAGCAGTAAGGGGATGAAATACGAATGGCAGAAAGACGCAGAAGAGGAAGAAGGAAAAACGGAGCACAGAAGGGGCTGGCAGCCCTTCTGTGCACTTGTGTGGCAGTTGCCGGGGCAGCCCTGGTGTATCAGTTCGTGCCGGGACCGTGGGAACAGTGGCAGAACACGGATTCCATCGAATGGACGACGAGCTATGAATCCATACCGGATGTGCCGGAGTACAGCGGGGAACCTTATGTGGTGATTAACGACAATACGCCGGAATTTACACAGGCGGAGCTGACGACAACAGCATTCGAAGAGTACAGCCCTCTGGATGAACTGGGACGCTGCGGCACGGCGGAAGCCTGTGTCGGCGAGGAGACGATGCCTACGGAGGAACGGGAGAGTATCAGCGAGGTTACGCCCACCGGATGGGAGAATGAAGAGTATGATATTGTGGACGGCGGGTATGTTTACAACCGCTGTCACCTGATCGGTTTTCAGCTCACAGGGGAAAACGCAAACGAGGAGAATCTGATCACAGGAACCCGTTATATGAACACAGAGGGTATGCTTCCATTTGAGGACATGGTGGCTGAATACGTCCATGAGACAGAGAATCATGTGCTGTACAGGGTGACGCCTGTGTTCGAGGGAGATGATCTCGTGGCGTCCGGCGTGCAGATGGAAGCAGAGTCGGTGGAAGACAACGGTGAGGGAATCAGCTTCAACGTGTATGTCTATAACGTGCAGCCGGATATAACGATAGATTATGCCACGGGAGAAAACTGGGAGAGCACGGAAGAGGAAAAAGCCGCTCAGGCTGCTGCAGCCGGGAACGAAAATGCGGGTGCAGATGCGGTGGATACAGATGCGGCAGATGCAGATGCGGTTGAGGAGCAGAATTATATTATCAATGAGAACACGGATAAGTTCCATAATCCGGACTGTCCCGGTGCGGCAGATATTAAGGAAAAGAATAAGAGAGAATATACCGGAACAAGAGAAGAACTGATTGCGGAAGGATATGAGCCCTGCGGCAGGTGCAAGCCGTAAGCAGCGGACCGGGCGAGCCTTCGGGACAGAAACCGTTTGGCCTGCACTGTTTTTGCCGTGCGGTTTTCTTTAGAGGAACAGCGTCGATACATGAAGAGACAGCATCTTATGTATCGGCGCTGTATTTGCGTGAGTTTGTATTGACATACAAGCAGGTCAGGTGTATTGTAGAATTACAAAATGATTAGTAATACTAAATATAAAAATGAAACAAAGCTGAAAACGAGATGGACAGATCAAGAGTGCAGGATCAGTGAAGGAGGGATTGTGTGGCGGAGAGCAGTTTTGCCCGGCAGTTGAAAAAAGGCGTGATGGATATGATCGTCCTGCAGCTGGTGGGAGAAAAGGACACTTATGGATATGAACTGATCCAGGAACTGAGCAGGCGTGGAGAAGATTTCTTCACCCTGAAGGAAGGAACCCTGTATCCGGTGTTATACCGGCTGGAAGACAATGGCCTGATCGAAGCGTTTTGGAAACACGAGGAAGGCCGCTCTGTCCCGAAGAAATATTACCGTATTACGGAAAACGGGAGAGAGAAGCTCAGAGAGTATATCGGTGTGTGGAAATCATTTGAAAACTGTGTTGACAGTCTGTGCGGGGAGGGAGAGCCATGACAGAAGATCAGAAGAAAATCAAGAAATATGTAAATCAGTTGGAACGACGCCTGAAACTGCCCTTAAAAATAAAAGCGCGGATCAACGGAGATATAGGAACTGAAATTCATGAGCGGCTGGAAGCAGGGCAGACGGTGGATGAAGCGCTGGCGGAAATGGGCAGTCCGGATGAACTGGCAGAGCAGTTTAACCGGGATTTCGCAGATTATGTCGGTAAGAAAAATCCGATGCGATTCGTGTTCCTGGCAGCAGCGGCACTGATTCTGACAGGAGCAGTGTATTACGGAATCAGTATTCTTCAAATGCAAAGAGATATTGCGGCAGCGTCAGCAGATGTCATCGGCGGAGCAGCTGCATCAACCGAAATTTATATTTTGAGTGATGAGGCATCACCGAACAGTTTTGGTTACTGGTGCTCTGCAGCGGGCCTGTTTCTTGGATGCATTGCCGCGTATTTCCTGATACTATACGGAAAGGGGGTAAGAAAAGAGAAGTACACAAAATGTATTCTTCTTTCCGGCGCCGGTTTGATCCTCAATGTAATCGTGCCCTTTATGCAGCCGGAGGCGCCGGCAATTCTGGAATGGTCATTTCTGCTTGGGATAACGGAGATCACAGCGGCACCTGGGATTATATTAAATCTTATCGTACTTGTTTTGGCACTTAAATATCAACGGAATGCCAGACAGTGACCTGAGCAGAAAACTGTGCGAAAACCCGTTCGGGAAACAGAAAACGATCAGGGGAAAAGCTGAGCGCTTCTCCGTGCGCAGATCTCATTCCACTGACAGCTGCCGCATATGGTGTGACGCAGACCAGGACGGAGGATACAGGAGGCAACGAGCGATGAGAAAGATTCCCATGTCATAAACTGTCCGGGCCGGAGACAGCAGAGCTCAAGCACACGGGCGTCATAGAGATTCACGATGGATTCGGAAGTGCACACGCCGTTTTTCAGGTTGGGACATGCCTGGCAGATGATATCACTTTCACAGCAGATCCGGACAGGGGTATCCCCTTTCAGAGAATGCAGGATATCTCTCATATGTGCAGTAAAACCGTCACTGTAGCCTTTCCCTTCAAAGAACGCAAGACACATGCCGTGATGTGCGCGGAGGGGAAGCGGTGATTCGGGTATCCTGTTCATAACTGCACCACCTTTGCGAGCCGTCTGGTCAGAATAAGCGCCAGAACTATCTTAAGGATATCCGGCAGGATGAATGGGAACACGCACCAGCCCAGCACAGCCATGATGCCGACAGAACCGGAGGAGGAAGCATACACAGCCATGAACCACACTGTTCCAAACGCATAGCATACGATAAGTCCGAGAACCATGGAAAGCGCCAGGATGAAAGTGCTTCTTCCGAAAATCCTCTCCATGCCCCACATCAGCAGAGTTGTGAAAAGAAATCCGATAATATATCCGCCGGTTGTGCCGAGAATGATTCCGGGGCCGCCGGTGAAGCCGGAGAATACGGGAACACCTACAAGTCCGAGCAGTATATAGATGAGTACGGCGATGGTCCCCCGTTTTCCGCCGAGCAGACCGATGGCTGCAAATATTCCGAAGGTCTGAAGTGTAACAGGAATCGTGAGAGGAATGGAGATCCAGGAACAGATCGCCATCAGCACCACGAAAATGCTGATATAGACGAGATCATATGTCTTGCCGCGTTTTTTCGATATAGTATTCATGTGTGGGATTCCTCCTGTATGTAAATGTTTAAGAATATTTTCCGAGGTGAATTGTAACACAGCAGAAAGTTGATTGTCAACTTGCAATGCAAATAAGGTTTACAATTAAAACAAAAGAATACTGCGCCGGGTTTACAGGTGTGGTTTTCTGAGTGGTGTGGGCAGAACTTTCAAGGACTTTCAAGAACTTTGAAGAAAACTATTGACAAAAAACGCACTGAGAAGTATACTAATTGAGTGACTTGCGAAAGCCGGTCACGGTACAGGGGATTGGTCAAATGGTATGATAGGGGTCTCCAAAACCTTTGGTGGGAGTTCGATTCTCTCATCCCCTGCTAATAGAATTCCTGAAAGCTGCATGATTTCTGCGGTTTTCAGGTTTTTTTGTTTTGTGTCGGAATCGTGGGTGGTTCCGACTTTTTCTTTTGGTCATGGTTATGCAACAGCGGCATAAAAGGATGCACTTGAGCTTCTGTGTTACGTAATGCGCAGAAGATAGAAGCTGACCATCAGATGCAGCAGTGTCTCGTAATCCTGCAAAGAGACGTCGCAGATTTCCTCGATCTTTTTCAGGCGGTAGAGCAAAGTGTTGCGGTGGATGTGCAGCTCTTTTATAGTATTTGCCGTGTGGCAGAATTGTTCCAGATAAGTCTCCAAAGTTGTGAGAAGGCTGGTGGAATTCTTCTGGTCATACTCCTGAAGGGAAGGAATTACCGGGGAAACGAAGCTGGCTCTGGGCAGCGATTTTAACGCGGGAGTCAAAATTGCCGGGAGATAGTAGTCGCTGTAGTAGTGGATATGGTGTTTGGGCGCAAGCGGCCGCCCGAGGATGACTGCATCCTCGGCCTGTTTCTGATATATGCTGATTTCCAGAAGATTGTCAAAAAGGTTGCTGACGCCGCAGTGTGCGTTGAATTTAACCAGCGTCTCCTTAAAATATTTCCAGGTGTTCTCCAGGCTGCTGTAACGGTCATACTGGTAATATAAGATATAGAGAATATTCTGCCGTATGAGCGCCAGCTGGCAGGGGGAAAGCGTTGCCAGGGTCTTGCGGATAAAGGAGAGTGTGTTTTTCTCCCGCTCATCAGAGAGTGTGATGGCAGCTACCAGATAAGAAGGCTCCAGCGAGATCCCCACGGTATTCTTCCAGTTGTCCAGCTGCCGCTGGGAGTGGATCCGCCCGCCGAACAGTTCTGCTGCAAAGGATTTCTGATAAGTGTATTTCATGCTGTTTTCCGAGTCTTTCCCGCTGTACAGAACCGTGCAGGCATTCTGAATGATTTCCATGGCTTCCATCCGGTCCGGGGTAAGCTCCTCGTAGGTGCAGTTCATGGTCACGTACCCTTCAATGATATGATTGACTTTAATGACGCCCTGGATTTTCGGGCGCTCTTTACAAGACCCCCAATTCACGATAAAGGGGGCTTTCTTAACATTCACAGACTGCATAATCCCTTCTTCATAGAGCTGGGTGATCATCTCAGTCTCATAACCTCTGTGTTCCAGAAGGTAATCCCAGTAGTAATCTCCGGTTTTCACCTCCGGCGCAATGCCGAGTACATTGTAGAGGATATCAACGACAAGGACCGGAACTTTGACATATTTATAGCTGATATTCATAACATCCTGAAGTGAGCCGGACGGAAGGATCCTCAGCAGCTCTTCACACAGGTTCTTAAGATCAATATTTTCAACCATGAAAATCATCCTCTCTGATGTTGTGCAAAAAGATATCTGTCATTTCTGCAGATAATTCAAGTATACAGAAAAATCGGAATATATTCCATAATAATCCTCAAATATATACATAATGCATAAAGCAAAGAAAGATTCCGGGAAGAAAAAAGACAAAATATATTTGTGCAAATGCATAAAAACAAGGTGTCATGTTTTGATTTATGCCTAATGTAATTGCAGAATAATTGTCATAAAATTAACACAAAAGGAAATAACAAAATGCAGGAAAAGGAGGACATTCATGTTTGAATTGAACGGAAATGTAGCGGTTGTGACAGGAGCATCTGCGGGCCTTGGAAGACAGTTTGCCCTTGCATTAGCAAAACAGGGAGCAAACCTGGCGATTTTGGCAAGAAGAAAGGAAAAATTAGACGCAGTGGCGGAAGAGATCAGGGCGTTGGGCGTGGACTGCCTGTCAGTAGCCTGTGACGTTACCGATACAGAGCAGATCAAAAATGCGGTAAAAGCTGTGACAGACTATTACGGAACAGTGGATATTCTGGTAAATAATGCCGGAGGCGGCAGCTGTATCCCGCTGGAAGAACTGCCGGATGAGGAGTGGAGAAAGGTGCTGTCACTTGATCTGGACGGCGCGTTTTACTGCATGAAGTACTTTGGACAGGTTATGCTGGAAAAAGGCTATGGCCGTGTGATCAATATAGCATCTATCCTGGGAAAAGGCGGTTTGAAAGAACTTCCTGTGATCGCCTATGCTTCTGCAAAGGGCGGCGTAATCAATATGACCAGGCAGGCGGCGACAGAATGGGCGCAAAAGGGAGTGACGGTAAATGCTCTGTGTCCGGGATTTTTCGCCTCAGAGGCAAATGGACCGGAAGCGATGGAAGCAATGAATGAATTCATACAGGTCCGTACACCGATGGGAAGACCGGGGAATGAAGGGGAACTGGATTCATCCATTGTATTCCTGGCAGCCAGAGAGTCTTCTTATGTAACCGGAACAATCCTTACGTGTGACGGCGGCTGGACCGCAATTTAGAGAATGCAGTTTAGAAAAAAGAAATTGGAGGAATAAGAATATGGGTTACGATTATACAAAGCTTTGGCAGCCGATTACCATCAACAAGATGCGGCTGAGAAACAGAATTATGCTGTCTGCTATGGGTACATTTACGCCAATGCAGGATGGAACAGACAGTGAAGAAGGTATCCGGTATTATGAGGAACGGGCCAAAGGCGGAGCAGGACTTATCATGACTGGGGCAATGTTCCTGAATGAGAAGACAGCCCAGGGCGGACCGACACTGGCGCTTCACAATACCAGGGCGATTCCGAAAGCTACAGTTCTGGTAGAGCGGGTGCACCGGTGGGGGGCAAAGATCGGACTGCAGATGAGCTGCGGAACCGGACGGAATGGAATGCCTGATATCGGAGAGAGGGTGCCGATCTCTTCTTCGGCAAACCCGTCTTTCTACAATCCGGAGATGATCTGCCGCCCGCTGGAAACAGAAGAGATCAAAGATATTATGAAAGATTTTGCCAATGCGGCAGCCTTTGCTTTAAATGCCGGATTTGACGCGATTGAGGTTCACGGACATGCGGGATATCTGATCGATCAGTTTATCTCACCCCAGTGGAACAGCAGGACTGATGAGTATGGCGGGTCATGGGAGAACCGGGTGCGTTTTGCTACAGAGATCGTTGATTCGATCCGCAATGTGGTAGGACCCGATTTCCCGATTATCTTCAGGATTTCCCTGGATCACATGTATCAGGGCGGACGTACGCTGGAAGATTCCATGCCGATTATTGAACTTTTGGAGAAAGCGGGCGTAGATGCCTTTGACATTGATTCCGGGTGTTATGAAACCATGGATTACATATTCCCGACCTGTTACCGGGGAGAAGCATGTATGGCCTATGTCTGTGAAGAGGCAAGAAAACATGTCAGCGTACCGATCATCAATGCGGGAAGTCATTCCATGGAAACGGCGGTTGATCTTCTGGAATCCGGCAATGCGGACATCATAAGTTTTGGCCGTCAGCTGATTGCTGATCCGCAGTTCCCGAATAAGATCAGGGCAGGCCACAGGGAAGATGTCCGTCCATGCCTGATCTGTAACGAAGAGTGTATCGGAAGGATCTTTGGCAGATTAACTCAGTTGTCCTGCGCGGTGAATCCGGCAGCAGGTCTGGAAGGCGCCATGGAGATTACAAAACTGCCTGTGCCGAAGAAAGTGGCAGTGGCAGGTGCGGGACCGGGCGGTCTGGAAGCGGCAAGGACAGCGGCGCTGCGGGGCTGCCAGGTGACGATTTATGAAGCGTCAGGTAAGATCGGAGGAACTTTTGCGGATATCGCAAGTCCTTCCTTTAAGAAGCGGATCCGGGATCTGATTCAGTGGTATGATGTACAGTTGAAGAAACTGGGAGTCAAAATTGTGTTTAACACGAAAGTTACAGAGGATTCTCCCTTCCTCGCGGAGGCGGATGAGATCTTTGTAGCCACCGGTTCACTGCCCTGTATTCCGAGAAGTGTTAATATCCAGGAGACGGACAAGGTCATTGATGTTACCCAGGCACATATCCATGGAGTCAAAGGGCAGAAGGTAGTTATCTGCGGCGGTGGTCTGTCCGGCTGCGATACAGCGCTGGAGCTGGCAATGCAGGGGAAAGAAGTGACGATTGTGGAACAGATGGAAAACTGTGCGCGGGATGTGATGGCCATTAACAAAATCAGTCTGGATACCCTGCTTGCCCAGTATCAGGTAAAGATCCTGACAAATACAAAAGTTACAGAGATTTCAGACAAGGGTGTGACAGCGGAGACAGAAGACGGCAGCATAACACTGGAAGCAGATGCGATTGTCACTGCTTTTGGACAGAAAGCCAATTCAAAGACAGCAGACGCGATCGCTTCCAGGTATCCGTGCAAGACAACGCTGATCGGAGACTGTCAGAAACCATCCAAGGCAGGCAAGGCGATCCGGGAAGGATTCTATGCTGCCATGGCTCTTCAGTAGGCGAGCGGCTGATGGAGAGAAATCAGGCGGATAGAGAAAAAAATCAATAATTTACAGAAGGGAGACTTGATTTATGGATTACGGATTGAAAGACAAAGTGGTACTTATCAACGGCTCAACAGGCGGCATCGGACAGGCGTTGTGCCGGGCGTTTGCAGGAGAGGGATGCAAGCTGGCTATTTCATCTACCAGCCAGGCTAAATTAGATGCATTTGTACCGACTCTGGATATCCCGAAGGAAAATCTGCTGACCTCAGTAACAGACGTGCGGGATGAGGCTCAGGTAAAAGCGTGGATCGATGGGGCTTATGAGCATTTCGGGAAGATCGATGTCGTAGTTCCGAATGCAGGATACGAAGGGAAATACCAGGAGATCCAGGACTGCACAATAGAAGAATATATGAAGGTATATCAGATTAATGTGTTCAGTGTGATGTTCGTAATGAAGTATGCGGCTCCATACCTGATCAAGAACGGAAGCGGCGCGATCGTGACCATTGCTTCCAATGGAAGTTACACCACATCCCCGGGCATGAGTGCCTACTGCTCGTCAAAACACGCAGTGGCAGGTCTGGCGAAATCTGTAGCTCTGGAGCTTGGACCTCACGGCATTCATTGCAATTACATCTGCCCCGGCGGCGTGGATACTCCGATGATCAGCAGGATCGAGCAGAACACATTTGGAGACACGAAGACTCACGAAGAGGCGGAACAGATCTTCGGCGCTCAGTATCTGGATAAGAGGTACTGCCGTCCGGAGGAGGTCGCCAATCTGGCGCTTTATCTGGCTTCTGATGTCTCTTCCCATATTATGGGATCCGGCATCCGTCTGGATGGAGGCATGGACGCTCTCTGCTAAAATAAAATGACAGAATCTCCGACGGATGGCTAGGGCTGATCCGCCGGAGATTCGTACCATGATTCAATATGTTTCGCAAAACGATAGATCAGTTCGTGTTTTTGCATAGATTCCCGGGGAACGATCATACAGGTGTCCCGGGTCAGCGAATTCCGAAGCCTGATCTTTTTTACATTATATGAAGTGTCGGCGATCCTTCCGGACAGAAAGGAAATGCCGAATCCGGAGGCCGTCATCCCGAGAAGTGCGTCCACCTGGTTGCATTCGAAAGCAATATGAGGCTGCATGCCTCTGGAGAGAAATGCATCCCGGATCATTGCGTTTACACTGTTGCTTTTGTCCAGAATCAAAAGTTTTTCATCTGCCAGTTCATCCCATGTGACTTCTTCCCTGGAGACAAGCAGATGGCTGGCCGGAAGAATGACATAGTATTCATCCTTTACAAGCGTGCTTATGTAGTAATCCGTCAGGTCATAATTATCCAGGTTGGATACGTTTTTAACAGGATCTTTGATATGTGCGGTGAAGGCGATGTCGGTCTTTCCTTTCAGCAGCCATTCAACGACCTGAGTGGACTGACTCTTCTTAATATCCATCTGTATGTTCCCTTCCGGGAATTTTTCCATAAAAAGCGCAATTGGCGTGGTAAGCCCCACCTTCCCCATGTGATCCACACTTCCGATCCGGATCGTACCTCCGCCGGAATTGTATTCCAGAAGTCTGTTCCGGATTGTCTGATATTCTGAGAACGCATTTTTTGCGTAGACAAGAAACTCTTCTCCGGCAGGAGTCAGGGCAAGCTGCCGCCTGCTCCTGTCAAAAAGCTGAACCTGGAATTCATTCTCCAGTTTGCTGATATGCTTGGAAAGAGAGGACTGTGAGATCGACAGCTGGTAGGAAGCTTCGGTAAAGCTCCTGCATTCTGCAATAGATAAAAAACACTGAAGTTGAAAAATCTGCATACGAATTCTTCCTTTCCCTATGGGGTGTATCATAACATTTTCTTCCGGTTTGTACAAATCACTTTTAAAATTGACAATCACTTTCAAAATTGAATCACTTTCGAAATTGGAAACAGGCATTTCCAAAACTGAATTGCTAAGATAGAAAAATATTATTAAAATTTTATTAAAAATAGTTCAGCCATAAAGCTGCCGGGAAGAGAAAATCATGCCCGCATGATTTTTCGACCGCGCAGTTTCATGACCGGACTATGAAAAAACGACGATATAAGGAGGAGAAATGAAAGGAGAGAAGAGATACAATCTGCTTATAGCCGGAGGCGGTACGGCCGGCACTTTATGCGCGATTGCAGCCGCCAGATCCGGTATGAAGACGGCTGTGATAGAGCGAAATGCCTATCTGGGCGGTATGGCTGCGGGCGCCGGACTCACGGAGATGAACGCGGCGGGTTTTCAGGGAAAACCGCTGTACAAAGGCATTGTTGATGAGATATTCCGGGAAATGATTGACAGCGGGCATGCTCAGTATCATTTTGCTGTGCCCATGTCCTCCAATCCGGATGTGAAGGTGGACAGGCTGCGCTATGATCCGGAGATCCTGAAGATCATCCTGGAAGAGAAAGCGCTCAGTGCCGGTGTGGAGTTCTATTATGAGACAGAAGTGTGCGCCGGATCTGAGGATGCGGACAAGTGCCAGGTTACGGTCAGAAGCCGATATGAGACGTTTGAACTGGAGTCAGACTACCTTGTGGACGCCACGGGCAATGCGGATCTGGTTCGGATGATGGGCGGGGAGACTGTCAGAGAAGAGCAGGGCAAACTGCTGACAGCGACTCTGATGTTCCGCCTCTCGGGAATCGATATTGAGAGACTTCAGGCGTTCCTGCAAAGCGGAAAACTGTCTGCTGTGATTCAGAAAGGGTATCAGGAAGGAGCCCTGAAGGGACGGATTCTGGCATTTACCCCGATTCCGGGATCCCCGGATGTAAGCCTTAACGTGACCCGGGCAGACTGCGACTATGAGGACGCCAGGGCGTACTCGCAGGCAGCAGCCTATGCCAGAAGCCAGATTCTCCCGGTGTGCAGATTTATCAAGGAGAATGTTCCGGGAACCGAGAACTGTTATATTTCCAGCATCTCTCCATTTCTGGGAATCCGGGATGCCCGCAGGATCCGTGGAAAATATATGCTGACAATAGAAGATCTGGAGAATATGACAGATTTCGAGGACAGCATAGCAGTGGGATGTTACCCCATGGATATCCACGATCCGGTGACAAAGGCGGTTATCTGGAAAATGCTGCCAGGTGTGTATCATATCCCTTACCGAAGCGTTGTACCTGAAAAGCTGCATCGCACAATTGTGGCAGGAAAGTGCCTGAGTGCTGAAAAAAAGGCGTTTGGCGCGGTGAGAGTTATGCCGATTATGATGAATGTGGGAGAGTCGGTCGGGTATGCGGCGGCTCTGGCGAAAAAGGAAGGAAAATGCCTGGATGAACTGGATGCGGGAATATTGAGAAAATGGCTCGCGGAAAAATACGAAACTGTACGACAGGAGGACGGACATGAATAAAGATAAGAAAAACCTGATTTATATTATTGTAGCATTTGCGTTTATTCTGCTGTTCCCGCTGATACCGGCTCCGGATGGACTGAATGTGGTATCAATGGAAGCAATCGGACTGTTTATAGGAATTATGATCATGTGGAATTTCGTCGGCACAGACTGGCCGAGTTTCCTTTGTATGGCGCTTGTAGCCATCTTTGGAATCATGGAGCCGTCGGCGATTTTCACGACAGGATTCGGAAACTCGACGATCGCGTTCCTGCTTGTGTTCTTCATGCTCAGCCATGTGCTCAGTCAGGTCGGATTTTCCAGAAGGCTGGCAATCTGGTTTATGACGAATAAACTGGCAAGAAAGAGCCCGTGGGCTTTTATCACCATGTTTCTCTTCGGTGCAATGTTTCTGGCATCTTTCATGTCCCAGACAGCTGCCCTGCTGATTTTCCTTCCGATTGCGGAGCAGATCTTCCAGGAGCTGAATTACGGCAAGGGCAACAGAGTGGCGCAGATGATCGTGCTGGGCCTCGGCATTGCGGTGGGTATCGGTTCGGCAAATACCCCGCTGGGACACGCTATCATCCTGATCCCGATCCAGCTTCTTCAGGATATGACAGGACAGACAGTAAATATCGTATCCTACAGTATTTTTGGTGTGGCTACAGGTATTATTATTTTCGCAGTACTCATTCTTGTGTACCGTTTTATCTACCGCCCGGATGTGAGCGCGTTAAAGGGATATGACGTGACACATTTAAGATCTTCTCTTCCGGAGATGGACAAAAAAGAGAAGATTTCCGCGACATTATTTGTGATCGTTATCATTATCTGGTTTGTACAGAGCTGCTTCAGCGATATTATCATTCCGCTCGTAGGCGTGAAGCTGAGTTCTCTTGGAAATGCCATTCCGGTTATGGTGGCTATCGTTATTCTCTGTATGTGGAAGGTAGACGGAAAGCCCATTATGGATTACAAAGAGTCCGTATCCAAGGGTGTGCCATGGAGCGCTCTGATATTTAACGCGGCGGTTCTTGTGCTGAGCGGAACATTGACTCTGGAGGATGTGGGGATTTCAAACTTCCTTATCGAGAAGATTACTCCTCTTGTCGGTGACCTGAGTCAGACTGTATTTATTCTCATTATCGCGGCGCTGTGTATCATAGCAACGAACTTTTCATCCAACACGGTGTGCGCAACAGTATTTTTCACGATCTCAGCGCCGATCGCTCTGGCAATGGGCAATGTGAACATGGTGGCTCTGGCATCGGTAATCGCGGCGTCCGCATCGTACGCGTTTGCCACACCTCCGGCAACAATGCCGATGGCAGTCGTCGCGGGAACCGGCTGGGTAGATGTGAAACAGATGTTCAAATACGGCGGCCTGATGGCGATCGTCAGTATCATCGTTGTTGTATTTATCGGTTATCCGATTGCGGCTGCGGTTTTATAGCAACAGGTCAGCCTGAGGGCTGTCTGAAGTATTTATATTTGATGAAGAGTCATGTTTTGTCAGGAAAGTGTCTGCTAATGGCACTTTCTTTTTTTATTGTTCAGCGGTAAACTTTTTTAGGAAAACAACAGTTATTTATTATGACAGGAGTAAAAAGGAGGGGAGAACCGGATGACTGACCGTGAACTGATCCGGCGGCTTCGGGCCGGAGACGGAGAGGCGCTGAACAGAATAGCTGATAAATATTATGATGATATTTACCGGTTCTGTCTCTACCTGACGGCCGATGCGACGGAGTCCTGCGATATTACCCAGGAGGTGTTTCTTCGGTTTATGAAATATATGCATTCCTATACTCATGGAAATCTGAAAGGATATCTGCTGATTATTGCGAGAAATCTATGCCGCGATTATTTCAGCAGAAAGGAACGGGACGAGTATATGAGGATGTCAAATCCACCGGCGATGCGGGAAGATGGCGCCCCGGCGGAAGGTGGTTCGGAGAATTCTGAGATGGAGCAGGCAGAGCTTCGGCATCTGCTTCATGGAATTTTGAGCAGACTTCCTGAGGAACAGAGGGAAGTGATTATCCTGCGGTTTGGGGAGGAGCTGAAGTTTAAAGAGATCGCGAAAGTGCTGGGGTGCAGCCAGTCCACAGCGAAATCCCGCTGCCGCCTGGCGATCGAAAGACTGAGAAAGGAGATGAAAGAGGATGAACAGTGAAAAAGAGTTGAAAAGACTGTTTCAGAAAGCAAATGAGAATATCACTATCTGTGAGCAGGAAAAATACGAAACATTGGAATTGCTGGCAGGACAACTGGAGAAGCAAAAAGCAGATTCACTGTATCCGGTATATCCCGGAGGAGCTTTGCGGATCCTGTTTCAGCAGATCCGCTACGTGGAAAAAAGAGCATGGGCAGCAGATCTCATGGTAAATATCGGTTTCGCAGCGGCTCTTGCGGTTCTGGGATATCTTGGCGCAGAGGTGGAAGACTCGGTGGCTTTTCTTATGCTGGCGTCCTCCGTCATGGGAAGCAGTTCGATTCTTGTGCTGTCACATCTGTTTGCCGGCGGCATGGGAGAGCTGTCCTGTACCTGCTACTTCAGCGCCAGACAGCTTGCTGCATATCAGATGCTGGCGCTGGGCGCGGTGAACCTGCTGACACTTGTGTTTCTGATCTGTTTTGCCGGAATCCGGTGGGAAGCTGATTTGTTCCAGATCGGGATTTATATGGGGGTTCCGTTTGTGCTTACTGTGTCTGTGTGCATAGGTGTCCTGCGGTTTGAAGGACTAAGGAACAGGGCTTATCCGGTGCCTGCGGCGGGAATACTTTCTGCTGCCGGGGTTCTGGTTCTTGCTTCTGCGCAGCAGATCTATACTGTATCTGCCGTTGCGGTATGGGGCGCTGCGCTTGCGGCGGGAGCGGCTGTGCTTTTTGCACAGATCAGACATCTGTTTCAGGAAATTGATAAAGGGGAGATATTATGCACAGATTAGAGCTGATAGGAGTGGAAAAAAAGTTTCAGGACAAGACAGCGGTTTGCAGTACGGATCTCTGTCTGCGGCATGGCGTCTGCGGTCTTCTGGGGGAAAATGGCGCCGGGAAAACAACCCTTATGCGGATGATTTGCGGCATCCTCAAGCCGACCTGCGGCGTGATCCGCTGTGACGGGATAGAGATCGGGCAGATGGGGAAAGCCTATCGGGGGATGCTTGGATATCTTCCGCAGGAGTTTGGGTACTACGGGGGATTTACAGCACTGCGGTTTCTGCGGTATATGGCGGCAATGAAGGCCATGCCGGAAGAAACAGCGGAAAAAAGAATCGGTGAACTGCTGGAACTGACCGGTCTGAAGGATGTGCGGAAACGGAAGTTAAAGACATTTTCCGGCGGGATGATCCGGCGGCTTGGGATCGCGCAGGCACTGCTCAATGATCCGGAGATTCTGATTCTGGATGAGCCAACAGCCGGGCTTGATCCGAAAGAGAGAGTGCGGTTTCGCAATATGATAAGTTCTCTGGGAAAAGAGCGGATCGTACTGCTTTCCACACATATTGTATCAGATGTAGATTATATTGCGGATCAGATCATGATTATGAAGCAGGGAAGGATTATCTGTCAGGAAACCCAGAGACAGCTTGCTGATTCAGTGGGGAATATGGTGTGGAAATGTACGGTTACTGAAAGAGATGTGGAATACTTCAGTGAAGAATACATTGTGAGCAATATAAAAAAACAGGGAGAGGAAGCAGTGCTTCGGATCGTGTCAGAGAAAAAGCTGGTGAGCAATGCTGTGAGACAGGAGGCTTCGCTGGAGGATATTTATTTATACCTTACCCGGAATACACAGGAGGAAGGCCGATGAGATTATATTGCGCGGAATTATATAAATTATTGTGCAGGAAATTTTTCCTGATCAGTTCTGTTCTTGTGCTGGGACTGCTTTTTGTCTATTTCTGGTTTGTAAATGTCGGGGATGAGAGATCAGTGGTGGATGGGCAGGTATATACCGGGATTCAGTCTGTGCGGACAGACCGGGAGATCACGAAGGAATATGCGGGAACACTGACGGACAGGAAAGCGAAGGAGATCATTGATGAATATGGTTTCCCATCCAAAGTAGAAGAGTATTACGGAGGATTCCGGGATGAGAATTATCTCAATGGATTTGTCACAGAACAGCTTGGAAATGGTTATATGAGAGACTGGGAAGACTATGAGATATCTACCGCGCTTTATCCCATGGAACAGACGGAACTGGGAAAGGCTGCCAGGATAACCGGAGAGGACATCCTGTTTGATTATACCGGCGGCTGGGCCGCTCTGCTGGATACCCTTCAGATGGGGATGATTCTGGGAAGTGTCCTGATTCTGATCGGGGTCTCGCCTGTGTTTGCGGAAGAGAGGCAGAATAAAACAGAAGCCCTTCTGCTGACCAGCACAGAGGGAAGAGACGGAGATGTCCGGGCAAAAACTGCCGCGGCATTTACGCTGGCGGTGCTGGTATATCTTGCAGTGGCGCTGTTTATCTTCTTTGCAGTGGGAGCTGTGTATGGGTTCTCGGGAGCAGACTGTATGCTCGGACTTGTGAAGGGATATTACCTGAATGTATCTTATACAGAGACCATGACATCGGTGGGCGGCTTCGCAGTGCTTGTTCTTGTTCTGGACTTCCTGGCATTGAATACACTCTGTGCAGTTACGATTTGTGTGTCCGCCTGTTTCAGGACAACGTTCCATGCGGTGGTGGTTTCCTGTGCAGTATGGATTGGACCGCTTCTGTTCCGGATTATATGCAGGGGCGGAGGATATCTGCTCCTGGCGGGGACGCCCCTGTTTCTGGTCATGCCGGGAGTAGTGCTCGACATTTACCGGGTGCTGTTCATACCTATCAGCGTGGCGGTGGGGAGTTTCGTTTTTTGTACATATATCGGATTAAATCGATATTCCACGAATGTTATTTAGTTAAGGGGTTGAACTTTGAAATTGGCGACCCAATGGAAGATACACCGCCTTGAATTGAGATTGATGTGATAGTATTTGTACAAAAAGCACAAAAAACAGCTGTACTGATTTGGATTGTCCAGCTGTTTGGAGTGTGCTATATTCTGACTACGGAGTAATCGTGTTGCAGGGTGGCTGACCTCTATTCTTACATAGAATGGGGGTGGTGCTGATGGACAAGAAACCATTTGATTTCAAAGACTTGATAGCTTTTGGAATGTTCATTTTAGCATTACTGACATTCGTATTTACGTTCTGTCGATAATGTTTTAAAGCATAGAAAAACCACCCCGGTAACTTTGGCGAGTGAAGAGGTGGTAATTTCTATGTTACTGTTTACTTCATGAGGTCAACCCCTTGTGGGCGGTTGCTCCTTTTACAATTATAATATAACACGATTGTTTAGAAGGTTCAAGATCAAGAATATATGAAAAATAAAGAAAAACGGCATAGAAAAGGGTTGTTGCATCAATGATTAAGAAATCAAAAATGCGGCGCGGCTTGAAGTCTTTCACATGTGAAGGACTACAGGTCGCGCCTTTGTTTCTATAGATATATTGTTACGAACTTCCAGCCTGTATAGCCCAGAAAACAGAACCCTATTGCGAGAGCTTTTTTGCGAAGATACAGGTGTGGGAGGGTGACTTTTGCCGGAACCCGTACACACCTGTATCTTTGCAGAATTCAACTTGCAAATGACCTCTGTTTTCGGATGTTATGCAACCGGAAGTTAGTCAACAAAATAACGAAAAAGCGAACACTTGTTCTTTTTGCGAAAATGTGATATCCTGTATTCAACTGAATTGCCCCATATCATGAAGCTGTGAAAGTCTATTGTGCATTAAAAGAGAAGATGCCGGGCAAAGTAAGGGGCAGAAGAAGAAGGAGGCGCGGACATGGCGGACAGAACTTATCTGGCAATCGATCTGAAATCTTTTTATGCATCTGTGGAATGTATTGAGCGGGATCTGGATCCCATGACGACAAATCTGGTTGTGGCAGATAAAAGCCGCACGGAGAAGACGATCTGCCTCGCGGTATCGCCTTCTCTGAAATCATATGGCATATCGGGGAGAGCACGCCTGTTTGAAGTGGTGCAGAAGGTGAGAGAGGTAAATGACGGGCGAAGGCAAAAGGCGCCGGGGCGGAATTTTACAGGGAAGTCGTGGAATGATCCGGAAGTGAAGGCATCCCCGGAGCTGGAGCTTGATTACCTTGTGGCGCCGCCCAGGATGGCGCTGTATATGGATTACAGTTCACGGATTTACCAGGTGTATTTAAAATACATTGCTCCGGAGGATATGCATGTGTACTCGATCGACGAGGTTTTCATGGATGTAACAGCCTATCTGAATACGTATCAGATGACTGCGGAGGAACTTGCCAGGACAATCATCCTGGATGTCCAGAAGACCGTGGGGATCACGGCTACGGCAGGGATCGGGACGAATCTGTATCTGTGCAAGGTGGCAATGGATATCGGGGCAAAGCACGCCCAGCCGGATGAGAACGGAGTACGGATCGCGTATCTGGATGAAATGAGCTATCGCCGGACTCTCTGGACGCACCGCCCGCTGACCGATTTCTGGAGAGTGGGGCGCGGATATGCGAAGAAACTGGAAGAACAGGGGCTCTTCACCATGGGGGATATCGCCAGATGCTCGCTTGGGAAGGAGACGGATTACTATAACGAAGAGCTGCTTTACCGGATGTTTGGAATCAATGCGGAGCTGCTCATCGATCATGCCTGGGGGTGGGAGCCCTGTATGATGGCAGACGTCAAGGCTTATAAACCATCTACAAACAGTATTGGTTCCGGGCAGGTGCTCCAGTGCCCATATCCCTTTGAGAAGGCAAGGCTCGTTCTGCGGGAGATGGCCGACATGCTCGCCCTTGACCTGGTGGACCGGGGGTTCGTGACGGATCAGCTGGTGCTGACCGTGGGATATGACAGAGTGAACCTGCAGAGTGAAGACGGCAGGAGAAACTGCGGGAAGGGGGCAGAAGGAAGGAGGGCGGATGGTGGCAGACCGGATGGAGACAGGATCGGCGGTGTGGGAACAGCCTATCGCGGCGAGATAACTACAGACCGCTACGGTCGATCTGTCCCGAAACACGCTCATGGTACGGAAAATCTCGGCGAGTACACAGCTTCCTCCAGACGGATACTCCAGGCGGCGACAGAACTGTTTGAGCGGATTGTGAATCCGGACCTGTTCGTACGGCGCATGTACCTGACGGCTACCCATGCGGTCAGAGAGTCGGAAGCGCCGGAAAAGGATGCTTTCGAGCAGCTCGATCTGTTTACAGACTATCAGGCTCTTGATGCGAAGAAGGAAGAGGAGAAGCAAAGCCGGGAGAAGGAGAAGCGCTGGCAGAAGGCGATGCTGGATATAAAGAAGAAATACGGGAAGAACGCGATCCTGCGGGGGATGAATCTGGAGGAAGGAGCTACCGCAAGAGACCGCAATAATCAGATCGGAGGGCACAGGGCATGAGAGGACCGTACGATGATATCATAGATCTTCCGCATCATGTATCCAAAAGACATCCTCAGATGCCTGCGGATGAGAGGGCGGCACAGTTTTCACCGTTCGCGGCTCTGACCGGATACGGGGCGGTGATCCGCGAGACGGCGAGGCTGACAGACCGGAAGATGGAGCTGAGTGAGAATATGAAGGAAGAGCTGGAGCGGAAGCTAAAGGAGCTCTGCGCGCGGAACTGCGAGGGAGAGATTACATTCTTTGTGCCGGATGGAAGGAAAGAGGGCGGCGCATATGTCACGGCAGAAGGAAGGGTGAAAAAGACGGATGATGCAGAGAGGGCGGTTGTACTGGAGGATGGCACGCGGATTCCGGTAGAGGATATCGTGGATATACGGAAAAAAGTGTAAATTTGATGGATCTCCTCCGGTACATTCAGGCATGTGCTGGCTACGGATGGCGGAGCAGGGATGACAATGGAACGTCAAAAGAAGGGATATGGCTTGCCGGAAAGAACACTCGTTGTTATAATAGAGGTGTTCGCTCCGGAAAAAAGGAGCACTATATCTGAAGAAAGCAGGAGGAAAAACCATGTCAGATTACGTGATAACTACGGATTCCAATTCCGATGTACTTCCGGAATTTATTAAAGAAAATAATCTTACGATCATTCCCCAGTATTATGCGTTTGGAGATACGGTGTACGGAGATGAACTCAATATGCCGCCTCATGAATTTTACGAGACCATGAGAAAGGGCGAACTGCCAAAATCTATGGCCAATAATCCGGCTGTGATCCGCGAACGGTTTGAGAAGATTCTGAAAGATGGAAAAGACATCCTTCATATCGCATTTTCCAGTGCGCTGAGCGGAAGCTGCAATAATGTGATGATGACGGCGAACGAGCTGCTTGAAGAATATCCGGAGCGGAAAATTGTCGTCTTTGATTCCCTGAATGCTTCTCTCGGAGAAGGGGTATCTGTCTATCGTGCCGTAGAGCTGTGGAAAGACGGGAAGAGCATGGATGAAATCTATGATATTCTGATGGAAGAGAGGGAGCATGTCAATGTTTCTTTTACAGTGGATGATTTGAATCATCTGCAGAGAGGCGGACGAGTGTCAAAGACAACAGCGGTAGTGGGAAGTCTTGTGAATATCAAGCCGATCCTTACAGTGACTTCCGCAGGAGAACTGAAGGCGGACGGAACAGTGAGAGGAAGAAAGAAATCTCTGAAAACGCTGGTGACCCGTATGCAGGCGGCGCTGGATACGGATGAATATGGAAAGGACCGCATGGTTGCCGTGCTGCACGGAGACTGCCTGGAAGAGGCGGAAAGCGTTGCAGATATGGTAAAAGATCTTGGATTTACCAATGTGATTATCAATGATGTCAGCCCGAGTATTGGGACGCATGCCGGTCCGGGAGTTGTGGGGCTTGTGTTCTATGGGAAGAAGAGACAGTAGAATTCAGCAGTGAAAAATTGGATTGAAACAATGACAGAATGAAAAATCCCCGCACAGAGAAGGGAATCAGTTGCCTTTCTCTGTGTGGGGATTTTAGTTTTGTATTTACAGCGAATACGGTTTACAGAAGTCCGAAATCAGCCATAGCCTTTCTCAGCACTTCACGGTGTCCGTCCTCGATCTCTGTCAGCGGCGCTCTCAGCGGTCCGACTTCTTTGCCCATCATGTTCATGGCTGCTTTTACCGGAATCGGGTTTACCTCGCAGAACAGGGCGTTGCACAGCGGAATTGCGTCCAGCTGCATCTTGTAGCTTCCTTCCGTGTCTCCGGAAAGATATTTGTATACCATGTCGTGTACATAAGTCGGAGCCACGTTGGAAAGTACGGAGATTACTCCGATGCCGCCCAGTGACAGAAGCGGTACAACCTGGTCGTCATTTCCTGAGTAAAGGTCAATATTTCCATCGCACAGATGCATGATCTCAGCTACATTGCCGATATTTCCGGAAGCTTCCTTCACACCAACGATATTGTCTACGTTTTTCACAAGTGCTGCCAGAGTCTGAGGCTGGATGGAACATCCGGTACGGCTCGGTACATTGTAGAGGATCGCCGGGATCTCTACTTCATTACAGATCTGTGTATAATGAGCGATGAGACCGTTCTGAGTCGCTTTATTGTAATACGGCGTTACAAGAAGGAGACCGTCAGCGCCGTCTTTCTCAGCCTCTTTGGAAAGATCAATTGCGGTCCGGGTACAGTTGGATCCTGTCCCTGCGATGACCGGAATTCTGTGTCTTACACGTTCAATGGTGAAACGAATTGCTTCACTGTGTTCTGCCTCCGTCATGGTTGCGGACTCGCCTGTTGTGCCGCAGATGATAATGGCATCTGTGCCGCCGGCAATCTGCTCCTCAATTATTTCATCGAGTTTATCGTAATTAATCTCCAGGTTTTCTTTCATCGGAGTAACGATTGCTACACCTGCACCTTTAAAAATTGCCATGTTGTTTTCCTCCTCTTATTATGGGTGTATAGTTTACATTAAAAGAAACGGCAAGATGCGCCGTCTCCAAATATACCTCTCTGTATATCAGATAGCTCTCCATCCTGCGATGACAGTCATGCCGCTATTTACGTCATGCCCAAGGACAAGATATCAGGTTTCTCACCCTTTCGGCACCTTCCCCTTTCTGATGTGTTCAACTGTTCCTGATAACATCCAACATCTTACTCATGAAAAATGCGACCTCTATCTACGTTTCTATACTTAAAAAAATCATATCACCCGTGTGCTGTGCTGTCAACTCTTTTGGGAAGATACAGGGGTGAAATATAGTGACAGTTTGACATGGAAATGTTATGTCAGCTGTTCCGCATCAGTTTCACTTCCTTCTGAATGGCAAGGAACACTGTGTTTTGTGGATCTGTGCGGAGAACATGTGCGATCCTCCCGGTGAAACTCTGAAGATAGGAATTTTTCTGAGCATCTGTAACATGGGACGTGCCGAGCAGTGTTTTCAGATGCTCTTCCAGACCGAATTTCCGGATGTAATACCATTCCTGGCGCAGTTTTCTTCTGTAGTCTTTTGAGGTGCGTACACGGTCATTCACGGTATATCCTGTGACTTCCTGGCGGCAGCCGCGGCGGATCAGCCTTGTTTTTTTCTGATTCAGTTCAAATCCCAGGCGCAGAAGAAATCCCCGTGTTTTGTCGATGACTTCCTGGGCTGTATTTCCGGGAAAATGCCCGGAGAAGGTCATGTCGTCACAGTATCTTGTATATGTGATGCCCTGTTCTCCGCACCATTGCTTCATGGTTTCGTCAAACGGCCGCATGACGAGATTGGAAATACAGGGGGAGGTCGGAGCGCCCTGAGGGAGGATGCTGTCATAGCAGCACAGGTGTGTCAGGAGCGTCCGGATGGGAGGCGGAAACAGAGTTTCGGGAAAGGCGTGCTGGTACACGGCCATAAATGTAATATTTTCGTAAAAGTCATGGATGTCCAGCTTTAAAACGGTGTCTTTCCCGGCGTGAGGCCTGGCGTTGTCTGCTGCGGAGAAGCCTTTGCGATATGCAAAGGCGCAGTCTGAAACCGGAATCTGAACGAGGATACGGAAAAGAATCTGGCGCTGGATGTATTTTAAAAGAGAATCCGGCTGTCGAATGACGCGCAGTCCGCCGGAATGTTTTGGAATCCGGATCGTAGTGTAGTGCTCTTCCGCATGGTTGGACAGTTCATAGAGAAGAGCGAGCTTTTTTTCGTCGCTGAGTCTGAGATTCCCGGTCAGGTTCATGGAAAGCAGGTACTGAATCCATTGGTCTTTTGTACAGTATTTCCAGATATCATAATGCATGTGTGAATCTCCTCCTCGGAAGCTGAAAACGTGAAATCATAAACCGGGGACACAAAATGATGATACCGCATCCCGCGGATGTGTACGCGTGCCGCAGGCACGAAAGCACACGCAGTGTGCAGAAGTACACAGGAGCGGTGTAAGGGACGGCCACGCCGTACCTGCAGATCAGAGAATCAGGAAAGCGACTCGCTTCCCCGGTGAAACAGATTTCACATGCGCTGTCCCCGGTCTGCTAAACAATATAACACAGATGCCGGAAAAAGGGAAGAATGCCGGAGAATTCCCTGCCGGAGGAACCCGATCTGTCTCAGGATGTAAGACATCCGGGAAACTCCAGAAAGAAATCACTCAGTTCTTTTGCTGTCTTCTTTGTTTTCAGAAGTTCCGCATCATATTTCATACAGTGGAAAATGTATTTCAGATGGAACAGCAGGTTTAAATCTTCCTCACGGAATACGGCCATGACGATGGCCCGGATTTTGTGTCCGTTCCAGACAATCCGATTTTCCAGTGTCATAAAGGCGAGTTTTGTTTCCTTTGCCGGCAGGGTTGTGTGCAGAAACGCAATTCCCGGCCGGGTCACGAAGGAAGAGACAGATTCCCGCTTCAGTATGTGTTCCAGATGTTTTTCGGTCGCAATGGAGTTCTGGATAAAGTCTTCGGCAAGTGTCTCAATGATGGGAAACCGTTCGGTGAGCGGTGAACATTCGTGCCAGAAAGCGGAGCGGAACAGCCGGTGGAGATCCATGCCGGGGCTGGGGCAAAGGGAGCGGATCGTCTGATGCTGGATGTAATCGCTGATGGCCGACAGATCAGCAGGCGGAAGCAGATAGCTGATCGGCAGGGTGTGAGCGCGCTGCCTTTCGTCAATACTCTGATTTACCGTGGACAGAATGAGATCTGTGTGGGAAAAGTCAAAGGCGCTTTTTGTATTGACGGGAATCAGATCTGTAATATCCAGATAATTGCTGAATGCTCCAAGCACTTTCCGTTTCAGCGCCCATGCAGAGGGCATGTTTCGATGGCAGCAGAGGACTGTGCGCAGTTTCTTTTCCGGATGGGTGACAAAATAAAACTCCAGTGCTCCGGAAATGCAGTGAGCAAGATAAATCAGCTCTGTTTCCGAGAGAAGGTGTCCGAACTGTTCCTGTGCGATTCCCTGAAACAGCCATGCGATCTCCAGTTCTGCGGACAGAGCTTCTTTTGCTGTGTTGATGTTTCCCTGCTTGTTAAAGATGGTCTGACCGCCCTTCAGGGTACGGATATAGAACATCAGTGTGATATAAAAGTCGTCATCAGCCGAAAAATCAAGCCTGAAAATATCGAAGATCGTCTGCAGATACCGGGTTCCGATGGCAAGAACATCAGAGCTGAAATATCCGGGCGCTGTGGATCGCGTGACTGCGGAAGCATCAGGAAGACTGGCCGCGGAAATAAACCGGTATATACTTTCTGACTCTGAAGGCGGAAAGGAACAGTTCAGTTTTTCTTCCAGAAAACGGAATAATTCCCGCGTCATCCGGTATGTCTCCGATGAACTGCATTTTGCGAAAGAAGTACCGTTTGCCGCGCAGTCTTCCGGAGGGAGGGGATGTCCGGTGTCACAGCGGTGATACATGATGGCAAGAGACAGTTCGAGAGCGATCACGCCGGGATCTTCCATGCGGATGTGGTGTTCCCGCAGAAGGAGAGGAACCTCGGATTGAATCAGCCGCAGGATGTTTTCGTCCAGAAACTGATAGCCATAATAAGCATTGGCCTGGGAGTTGTAATCCCATCCGTCATGGAAGAGCAGGAGCAGAATCTGGCGTATTTTTCGTTCGTCCTTTTCAAAAGCAATATCATTTCTGGACTGAATGAGGCGGATTCCGGGTTCCTTTAGTACATAGTTCAGCTTCAGCGCGTGCAGATCGTACAGCAGTGTGGTATGGCTGACAAACATTTCATCTTCCAGATCATACAGATTCAGCGGTTCATCGGCAAGACACAGCCGGCAGGTGAGAAAGCGGATGCGTTCTTCCCTTGTAAAAAAGGCAGTGTCAATCCGGTTCAGCATCCGGATTTTTTCAGGTTCTTCCGCTTCAAAAAGATAACCTTTGCTGCGCTCGGAAAAGATCCGGGCGTTGTGAGCGGCAAGCTGCCGGTTAATCAGTGTCACATCACTGCGGATGGTGCGCGGTGAGACGCCGAGCTCTGCGGCCAGCTGAGAGCCGGTGATAAAGCCTGTCTGTTCCTGAATGATGTGGAGAAGCTTGCGCTGTCTCAGTGTTAAATTTAATGTTTCCATAATCGTGTTTCCTTTCAGATACCAGATAAAGTGTATCACAAATCATTGCTTCGATAAACAAAGAAAATAAAATCAGCTGAGATAACCGCAGCAGGACTGCTGCGAAACAGTAAATCAGCAGCAAATAAAAGTTTGCCGCATATATGCGGCAATATCAGATTTGAATACAGATAAGGTGGAATACATAATTAGATCAGAACAAAAAATTAAAACAGAAAAGGTAAGGAGGAACCATCATGACAAGAGAGGAAGTTTTAGCAAAGATAATTGAATTTGCAGCAATGGCGTTTCACAAAGACGCATCTGAAATCAGGGAGGAGACAAAGATTTCCGAAGAACTTGGAGTTGCGTCTTCACAGCGTGTTGCCATGACAGCATCTATTGAGAATGATTTTGACGTAATGATCCCCGTTGCGCGTTTTGGAAAATTCGAAACAATAGGGGATCTTGTTGATTTTGTTATGGATGAAATGTAAGGAGAACAACTATGGTAAATAATGTAAAGCTTGGAAAAAACATGAGAAGTGTTTCCATTGTCGGAGTTGGCGCGACGCCATTTTTTAACGGTGTGGAAAACAAAACTTATAAAGGGCTTACAAACGGAGAGCTTTTCGGACACGCTGCCCTGGACGCCATGAAGGACGCGGGAGTGGAGCCAAGAGATGTGCAGTATTTCTTTCATGGGTCTGCGAATCCGCATGTGCTGAACAACTGCATTACACCGAATCTTCAGGTGGCTGACTGGTTTGGGATGAGAGGAAAGGGATCTATTTCTCATTCTGAAGGATGCTGTACAGGATATATCGCGCTGGAGGAAGCTGTGCTGGCGGTTGCCAGTGGAGCTTACGATATCGTGCTGACCGGATGCAGCGAGCAGGGAACCGGAATGCCGGATGGCAATACTCCGGATCATATGAGAGTTCCGCTGACTTCGGAAGTCCTGTTCCCGGATCTGGACTCTATCTTCGACCGTGCTTACGGAAGATATCTGGGCGGCGGCCCCGGAATGAATCATGATGACTGGATCAATTATTATGCGAAGGAGAACGGATTAAGCGCGGACGTAATCGATGATGTGCTTGCTCATCAGGCATATCATTTCCGTCGCGCGGCAGCGCTCTGTCCGCGCGCGATCCGCCGTACTACATTTGAAGAAATGGCAAAAGAAGCCGGATATGACGATGTCTGGGAATATATGAAGTCTCCGAATAATCCGAAAATGACACAGTACTTAAGAACCTCCAGCGATTCCTGCGTGGCTGACGGAGCTGCGGCCTGCATTGTAGTGCCAACAGAGATGGCGGGACAGTTTACGGACAAACCGATCGAAGTGCTGGGAATCGGCGCATCTGTACTTGACGCGATTGTTCCGCACCTCGAGAAAAAGGCGACCGCAGAGGCTGCGCGTCAGGTATATGAACTGACAGGGCTGACAGCGGACGATATGGACCTGCTGCTGGTTAATGACTTCATCGGATCTTCCGCGTTCCTCGCGGCGGAAGAAGTTGGATATCTTCCAAAGGGCGAAGGCTGGAAATATGTTCTGGACGGAAGGATTGCCTATGATGGAGATAAACCGATGAATACGAACGGTGGCAGAACCTCCTATGGACACGCATTTGCGGCATCTGGTATGGCGGATGTGTTCGAGGCGGTAACACAGATGCGCGGAGAAGCAGGTGAACGACAGGTAAAGAAACTTCCGAAACATACATTCTTAAGAGGATTCGGCGGAGCGCAGAATGTCCGCGCGATCATTCTGGAATCAAAGTTTTAATCTGGAGAAAGAAGGAGGTTTTGAGATGAGTTCTGAGAGAATGAAAACAGAAGAATTTTGGAATCCGGAGCATATTGTTGAGAAGTTCTGGAACGGATTAAAAGAAGGAACAATCTATGCGAGAAAATGCAAAGAGTGCGGCGCAATTGAGTTCCCGCCGCATCTTGCATGCAACAGCTGCGGGTATCATGAGACGGAGTGGACAACTCTGAGCGGAAAAGGCGAGCTGAAAAGCTTTGTGTTTACAGGCGTTCTCAATGCCAGGCTGGAACTGGAGGACCGAGGTCTGAAGTATGTGTGCGGTGAAGTGCAGCTGGATGAAGGGCCGGCGATTAACGCGGTAATTCTTGGGATTAACAAAAAGAAGGCGCGTGAGATCGATGGCAGGCTTCCGGTGCGTGTGCGGCCTGTATTCTATGACATGGGACGATATACGACTCTGTTTTTTGAACTGGATGAGTAAACTCTGATATTGGAGGAACAGTAAATGAGTGTTTTAGATCAGATTTATGAAAGAGCGAAACAGGATCCGCAGAGAGTCGCTTTTCCGGAAGCGTCCAATGAAAAGATGATGCAGGCGGCGTATGAGACTGGAAGAGACGGATATATCATTCCGCTTCTTGTGGGAGATTCCGCCGAGTTGAAACGCCTTGCGGAAGAAAGAGGATACGATCCTTCGGTATTTACCTTTGTAGACATCGCTGACGAGGAACTGAAGAATCAGATTATTGAGGAGTATGTGAAGCTTCCCGACACACTTTTCAAGGAAAAAGCACTGGGAAGACGTATGCAGGATCCGCTTTATTACGCCATGGCAATGCAGAAAGTGGGACGCGCGGACGTTACATTTGCAGGAATTGACAATACGACCGGAGATGTTCTGACCGCAGGTCAGATGATGATTGGAATGAAACCGGGGATCAGTACGATCTCCAGTATTGGACTGGCAGATATCCCCGGGTACGAAGGGAGCGAAGGATCTCTTCTGGCCGTGGGAGACAGCGCGGTATGCACCAACCCGAATGCTGAGCAGCTGGCAAGCATTGCCATCTCAGCCTGCGATACTGTGCAGACGCTTCTCGGATGGGAACCCAGATGTGCCATGGTCTGCTATTCAACGCTTGGAAGCGGACAGGGCGAGCTGATCGATAAGGTGACAGAAGCGCTTCGGATTGCCAATGAACAGCGGCCGGATCTGGCCATTGACGGCGAGTTTCAGCTGGATGCTGCGATCGTTCCGGCGGTGGCGGCAAAAAAAGTGACAAGGGAAAGCAAAGTGGCCGGAAGAGCAAACGTGCTGATCTGGCCGGATCTGAATGTAGGAAATGTAGCGGTAAAACTGATTCAGCAGTTTGGACATGCTGACGCGTATGGTCCCATGCTTCAGGGATTTAACAGTATTGTCTGTGACTGCTCAAGAGGAGCGCCGGTTTCCGAGATCAAAGGAAATGTTGTTATCTCCGCCGTGCGTGCGGCCGGCAGCAGAAAATAAGCTGCATGCCGAAGACAGATCCTTTTCTAGCTGCTTCTGTCGACCAGCGTAACTTCCTTTTCTGTATTAAGACTGCAGAGAGAGAGGATCTGTCCGCCGGAAAGCTTTTCCTGGAAACAGGAAACGTGCGGATCGGTACAGGTGATACGAAGCGGCATGCTGCTTCTGTCAAAGAAAAAAGAAAATTCTGTCAGATCCGTATCCACGCCGCAGCCGGATTTTTTGACATAGGCTTCTTTCAGTGTCCACAGGCGATAAAACCACTCCTGACGGAGAGCCATTGTGCTGCCTGCCTCCTGAAGGAAGCTTTTTTCTGTTTCGGACAGTGCCCGGGCAACCAGAATCTCTGGAAAATAACCGGGGAGTTCTGCATCGATCCCCAGAGGTGAACGTCCGAAAGCACAGGCTGCCAGTCCCCTGCAGTGGGTAATGTTGAAAAAAATATCGGGGTGGTCTGAGAGACAGGGTTTTCCGTTTTCTTCGGTTCTGAGCATGGCATCGACCTGAGAAGCTGAGACGGAGATGTGATAGAGCTCCCTGAGACCCTGTGAGAGAAGCCGGCGGCCCAGCAGGTGTTCCTGGGTACTGATATCTGAAATTCTCTCTGAGACAGGAGAATAGTAAGCGTAATAAATAACGGGCATATGGGGTCTGTCCTTTCCTGTAAATTTGTTTCTGTGGCTATTATAACGCAGAGTACGGAATAGAAAAAGCACAAATAAAGAAAGTTGTGAGTAATGGAAAAAGGAGAAAATGTTATGAGTTCTTATAAAGTGTTTACAGTAAATCCTGGTTCTACATCGACCAAGATCGCTTTGTTTCAGGGCGGAGAAAAGATATTTTCTGCAAATGTAAGCCATGATGCTGAGGTTCTGGCGCAGTATCAGTCTCTGGAAGAGCAGCTGCAGTACCGAAACGGGACGATTCATCAGCTGCTGGAGGAGAATCGGGTTGATTTAAGCGGTCTGGATGCCTGTGTTGGACGAGGCGGAGGGCTTCTTGCCATGGAGGGCGGCGTCTATGAGATTGATGATCTTGTACTGGATCACTCCATTCATGCCGCGAACGGCGTTGTACACCCGGCGTCTCTTGGACCGAGTATCGCGAAGCAGTTTGCGGACCGCTATGGCGCGAAAGCCTATGTTGTCAATCCGCCGGATGTAGATGAGCTTCAGGATCTGGCGCGGCTGACAGGAATTCGGGGCGTGTACCGTGTGATTCATCTCCACGCTTTGAACCTGAAGGAGACGGCGATCCGTCATGCCGGAAAGATGGGCAGAAAATATGAAGAATGTAATTTTGTCGTATGCCATATCGGCGGAGGAATTTCTGTTTCAGCACACAGGAAAGGAAGGATGATCGACGGCTATGACATTGTGGGAGGAGAGGGGCCGATGGCTCCGACCAGATGCGGCAGTATCTCTGTAGCGGATCTGCTGGAGTACGCAAAGGGCCATGAGTTAAAAGATCTCAAACAGCTCTGCACAAAGAGCGGAGGATTTGTAAGTCACCTGGGAGTTTCGGATGCCCGGGAAGTGATTCGGCGCGCCGGCGAAGGGGACAAGTACGCCGAACTTGTCTGGAACACGATGATCTACCAGATTGAAAAAGGAATCGGAGCCATGGCTGCGGCACTGCACGGAAATGTGGATGGAATTCTTCTGGGCGGCGGCATGGTTTACAGTGAGAATCTGGTCGGGCAGATCAAAGAGGCATGTGAGTTTATCGCTCCGGTATCCGCGTATCCGGGAGAGTTTGAGATGGAGGCGATGGCTTCCGGCGCGGAACGGGTGCTTGATGGCGTGGAAGCGGTCAAAAAATATACCGGAGTGTGCAGCTTTACAGGATTTGACTTTGCCTGACCGGAATGTCATAAGATTCATGCGCGTCAGTGACTGAGCCATTAGAATAAATGGAAAAGAAAAACGGGTATGAACTTGTCAACTCTGTCTTTTTATGATAATATAAAACCGCTTAAAAGTGTGAATGACCGAAATTTCATTTGCACTTTTTTTACGCGGTTTTGTGTGTGAATTTCATACAGTCTGTGCAGCTGCCGTGAAAGAAAAAGAAATGTGAAAAGCTGCCGGAGGCAGATCCGGCACGAAAGAGAAAGGAGAGCCGTTGTGCTAACGATCGGTAATTATGTAAAAGCAAAAACGCTGGAAGAGGCGTATGAGCTGAATCAGGCCCGCAGCAGCCGGGTCATGGGCGGAATGATGTGGATGCGCCTTGGAAACGCGAGGGTGAAGACAGTGATTGACCTCTCTGGTCTTGGACTGGACCAGATTGAAGAGTCGGACAATGTGATTAAGATAGGCGCAATGTGTACGCTCCGCCAGATAGAGGAGAGCGAAGCGTTAAAAAGTCTTTATGGAGACGGGATTGCAGAGGCTGTGCGCCACATTGTCGGAGTTCAGTTCCGCAATCAGGCGACGGTTGGAGGAAGCATTTACGGAAGATTCGGATTTTCCGATGTGCTGACCGCATTCCTTGCGCTGGATACATTTGTGGAACTGTACGATGGCGGGACGATCCGGCTCTCCGAGTTTGTGAAGAGAAAACCGGACAAGGATATTCTGATGTCTGTTATTGTCCGGAAGAGCAAGAGAAAATTCCGTTACGAATCCATTCGTCAGACGAAAACGGACTTTCCAGTGATTGCCTGTTCGGTTGTGACCGGAATGGTGCACGGAAAAGAGACATGGTACTTCTCTGTCGGAGCAAGACCGATGAAGGCAGAGCTTCTGGAAAAACAGTGGGAGATTCCTGATGACGCATCGGAGGAGCTGATCGCGGATTACGCGCGCCAGGCGGCGGCAGAATTCACATACGGGACGAATATGAGGGGAAGCGCCGAGTACAGGCAGCATCTTGCGGAAGTTCTGATCCGCAGGGAGATGAGCTCGATTTTAGCGGAGGGAAGATAGATGGAGATACAGTTTATATTAAACAAGAAGCAGGTTTCGGTTGAAGTGAATGCGGATTCTGTTCTGATTGACGTCCTCCGCTCATTAGGCTGCAAGAGTGTGAAGTGCGGATGCGAGACAACGAACTGCGGGCTCTGCACAGTATGGATCGACGGAAAATCCAGACTTTCCTGTTCCGTACTGGCGGCAGGTGTTGACGGCCACGAGGTTACAACCATGGAAGGTGTGGAAGAGGAGGCTGCCGAATTCGGAGAATTCCTCGCAGCAGAGGGTGCTGAGCAGTGCGGATTCTGTTCCCCCGGATTTATCATGAACGTGCTTGCCATGATGAGAGAGCTCGAGAATCCGAGCATTGAGGAGATTAAGGAATATCTGGCAGGAAACCTCTGCAGATGCACAGGATATATGGGACAGCTCCGCGCGATACAGAAATACATGGAAAAACGGCAGAGTCCGGTGATTAAAGTCAGGGAGGTGCAGGGATGAGCAGAGAAGGAAATGAAAAAGAGCTTCGGGTTGTAAACCATTCTGTTCCGAAGGTGGACGCGAAATCCCTGGTAACGGGAAAAGCGGTCTATACAAATGATCTTGCGCCGTCTGACTGTCTGATCGTAAAGATTATCAGAAGCCCATATGCGCATGCTCTGATCAAGGATATTAATACGACAAGAGCTGAGGCGGTTCCGGGGATCGAATGCATCCTGACATACAAGGACTGCCCGGATAAACGATTTACGATGGCGGGGCAGACTTATCCGGAGCCGAGCCCGTATGACAGGCTGATTCTGGATCAGAGAATGCGGTTTGTCGGCGATGCGGCTGCCATTGTGGCTGGAACAAGCGAGGAAGCTGTGAAGAAGGCGATGAAGCTTGTCAAAATCAAATATGAGGTTCTCGAGCCTGTGCTTGATTTCCGGAAGGCGAAGGATAATCCGATTCTCGTGCATCCGGAAGAGAACTGGAAGAGCCTCTGCCCGGTGGGTGCGGACAACAAGAGAAATCTTTGTGCCCATGAAGTGACAGAGGATGGGGACATTGAAGCGGTTCTCGCATCCTGTGACTATGTGATTGATCGTGTGTATCACACAAAGGCAAATCAGCAGGCCATGATGGAGACGTTCCGCACCTGCACGTATCTGGATGCGTACGGCAGACTGAACGTGGTGTCCTCTACCCAGGTGCCCTTCCATATTCGCCGTATCCTTGCCCATGCTCTTGATATTCCGAAGAGCAAGGTGCGTGTGATCAAACCGCGTATCGGCGGCGGGTTCGGTGCAAAGCAGACGTCCGTATCAGAGGTTTACCCGGCGATCGTGACATGGAAGACGGGAAAACCGGCGAAGATCATCTATACAAGAGAAGAATCCCTGATCGCTTCTTCTCCGCGCCATGAGATGGAGATGCATGTCCGTCTCGGCGCTGACAAGGATGGAAATATCCGGGGAATTGATCTCTACACATTGTCCAATACAGGAGCGTTCGGTGAGCACGGGCCCACAACGGTAGGGCTTTCCGGGCATAAGTCGATTCCGCTTTACGGCAGTGCGGAAGCGTTCCGCTTTACTTATGATGTGGTTTATACAAATGTAATGTCCGCCGGCGCTTACCGGGGATACGGCGCGACCCAGGGTATCTTTGCCGTGGAATCTGCGGTAAATGAACTGGCAGCCGTGTTGGGCATGGATCCGACCGTGCTCCGTGAGAAGAACATGGTGCGCGAAGGACAGCGGATGCCGGCTTACTATAATGAATTCGCGAAAAGCTGCGCTCTGGACCGCTGCATGGAGCGGGCGAAAAAGATGATCGGATGGGATGAGAAGTATCCGTGCCGTGATATGGGCAACGGCAAAGTCCGCGGCGTGGGTGTTGCCATGGCGATGCAGGGATCCGGTATCTCCAGCGTGGATACAGGTTCTGTAATAATTAAGGTAAATGACGATGGATTCTACAGTCTGATGATCGGCGCGACAGATATGGGAACCGGATGCGATACGATTCTTACGCAGATGGCAGCAGAGTGTCTGGACTGTGAGATGTCGGATATCATTGTCCATGGAGTGGATACGGATATCTCGCCGTATGACTGTGGTTCCTATGCGTCCAGTACGACTTATGTGACTGGAATGGCTGTTATAAAAACATGCGAATCTCTCCGGAAAAAGATCTGTGAGAGAGGCGCGGAATATCTGGACTGTTCCGTAGATGATGTGGAATTTGACGGACAGAATGTCACGAACCTGAAGACAGGCGAATCGATCTCAAGACAGGAGATCGGAAACCGTGTGATGTGCTTTAATAACGAGGCACTCTCCGCAAGCGAGGCGTTCTCATCACCGACTTCACCGCCGCCGTTTATGGTTGGAATCGCCGAAGTCGAGGTGGACAAAGAGACGGGTGTGGCTGAGATGGTTGATTATGTGGCGGTTGTGGACTGCGGAACCGTAGTCAATCCGGCGCTTGCCAGAGTACAGACAGAAGGCGGAATCGCCCAGGGAATCGGTATGGCGCTCTTTGAAGACATTGTCTACAACTCGAAGGGAAGGAACTACAGCAATTCCTTTATGCAGTATAAGATCCCGAGCCGTCTGGATGTGGGTACGATCCGGGTGGAATTTGAGAGCAGCTATGAGCCGACAGGTCCGTTCGGGGCGAAGTCGATCGGAGAGATTGTAATTAACACACCGTCTCCGGCGATCTCGAATGCGATCCAGAATGCCACGGGCGTGATTATCCGTGAACTCCCGATGACTGCGGAGAAGATCTACCGCGGGATACAGGAGAAGAAGGGCTGAATGCGAATATAGAAGAAGCCTCCGGGCAGTGTGCTGACAGATGCGAATGGTTCGCTTCTGCGGCATGCTGCCCGGAGGCTTTTTCTTTTGGATATTCCTTATAAAATGTTGAAAAGTTGGAAAAATATAAATAGAAATACTTGAAAAATGCAATAAATACAGTGATAATAATATTGAAAAGTTTTGAAAATTATCGGTTCATTTTATTGAAAAGTCAGCGAAGGAGGGAGAACCATGCTCTATCGGAAAATTGCATCAGTGATAGAAGAACATCTCCGGTTGGATTCGGACAGGATACTTTTGGTTGACGGAGCGAGACAGGTCGGGAAAACGTATATTATCCGTTATCTGGGGAAAAAGCTGTTCCCTAATTTTATCGAACTCAATATGGTGGAAGATTCCATTGGAGACCAGCTTTTTTTGAATACAAAGACAGTGGAAGACTTTTATCTTCAGGTCAGTATGCTGGCGGGAGATAAAATGGGGAAAAAAGAAGATACGCTGATATTTCTTGATGAAATTCAGGCATATCCCCATCTTCTTACCCTCCTGAAATTTCTTCGTCAGGATAACAGGTATACCTATATTGCAAGCGGTTCGCTGCTTGGTGTGACTCTGTCGGAAACAACATCAATACCAATGGGAAGTATCCGGAAGATAAGGATGTTTCCGCTGGATTTCGAAGAATTTCTTTATGCAAATGGGATGAATGAGACTGTGCTTCAGGCTTTGCGTCAGAAGTTTGAAAATATGGAAACACTCGAGGAACCTATGCATAATAAGATGATGGACTTGTTTCGCAAATATTTACTTGCCGGAGGGATGCCTGATGCTGTAAATACGTATATTCAGGAAAAAAATATATTCATGGTGAGAGAAATACAGAGAGAAATTCATGATTATTATGCGGCTGACGCGTCCAAATACGATGAAGAGCGCAGGTTAAAAATCCGGAGAATATATGATTTGATCCCATCGAATCTTGAAAATAAGAAAAAACGTGTTGTGGCACAAAGAATAGAAAATAAAAAAGGAAAAACATTTGCAGATTACGAGGACGAGTTTGAATACCTTATAAGTGCCGGGATTGCGCTGGCAGTTCAGGCAATCTCAACGCCGGTGTTTCCTCTGATTGAATCAAGCGGAAAAAATCTTCTGAAATTATATTTGAATGATGTGGGGATCTTATCCGCAATTCTATATGGTACAAATATCCGGGCAATACTTGATGATGTGAAAAGCATTAATCTTGGCTCAGTCTATGAAAGCGTTGTTGCAAGTGAACTGGCAGCGCATGGGCATCGGCTGTTCTATTATGACAACCGCAACCGAGGTGAGGTTGATTATCTGATTGATGATTATGACAGCCTTTCAGTTGTTCCGATAGAGGTCAAATCCGGAAAAGATTATACCGTGTACAGCGCCCTGAATACTTTTGTAAAAAACGAAGATTATCATATAACAAAAGCGTATGTGCTGTCCAATACACGTGAAATAAAAACAAAGGGGAAGATCATATATATTCCGATATATTTTGTTATGTTTCTGTAAATCTGAGTTTGCTGCATAAGAAACTCAGACAGAACAAATCCGAAATCCGCAGGAGATAATTAGTGAAAACGTATTCTGCGGGAAGGGGATACCGGATTCGGTTCCGCTCCAGGATCTAAGAAAAACTAAATGAGCGGGAAACCTGCTAAAG
>DXGZ01000118.1 GCA_019113645.1 Candidatus Mediterraneibacter vanvlietii
TTGGAGTTCCGTGTGCGGACGTCAGGACAGGCGGTGAGATTGTCTGAGCGAAGCGAGTTGCTCACCGTCTGTCCTTGTATTTAGTCCGTGCCCGGAACTTCTTAGTTGCCCTTATTTCCCGGAGCGGAACCCCGAACATATCCTCACTCTCTGCAGAATACGTCTTAAAAAACATCTCTGTTTTCGTACGTTCAGCCAATGAAGGTAGTGAACAAAATAGCGGCTTTTGCTTGTGTTTTAAATACCCCCGCTGTATAATGAAATAGTTGCAATTTAAAAAAGAAATTGAGGACCGATTATGATTCGATTTATTTGTATTGTTATTTTTGTAGTTCTGTTTTTGATCCTGACGATCCCGATCCTCTTCGTGGAATGGATTGTCGGGAAATTCAATCCTCATGCGCGTGACATCAGTTCTCTGCGCATCGTACAGTGGGCTTTCCGGGTTATTCTTAAAATAGCCGGAGTAACTGCCACTGTAATCGGAGAGGAAAACATACCGGACGAGGCGGTGCTGTTCATCGGCAATCACAGAAGTTATTTTGACATTCTTCTGACATATATCCGCTGCAGACGCGTCACCGGCTATATTGCGAAAAAGGAAATGGAGCGCTATCTGACGCTCACCACCTGGATGAAACGTCTCCACTGTCTGTTCCTTGACCGCAAAGATCCGAAGGAAGGTTTAAAGACAATCCTTCATGCAATCGATGATGTCAAGAACGGCATATCGATCTGTGTATTCCCGGAAGGGACGAGAAACAGAGGCGAAGAGCTCAGCATGCTGCCTTTCCGTGACGGTGCGCTCAAGATCGCCACAAAATCAGGATGTCCGATCATCCCGATTTCCATGAACAATACGGCAGCAATCTTCGAAAATCATTTACCGAAAGTAAAAAAGGCTCATGTGGTTATTGAATATGGAAAGCCGATCTATCCGAACGAGCTGGATAAGGAGACGAAACGCCACATCGGAGATTATGTGGAAAACGTGATCCGTGAGACGATTCAGAAGAACGCAGAACTGGTATAAAGTTATTTTAAAGCAATTTCATTTCAACAGGAGACAGCCCGCTGACGCAGATTAATTTCTGCTGCAGCGGGCTGTTTTCATCTGATTTTTCATTTACTCACTCATCTTCTCCAGCTTCCTGTTTATAGCCAGATTCAGACCGATTGCAACTGCCTCCACCGGCAGCGCGATCAGTATCACCCACGCGGGAACGCTCATCTCCATCTGCACTCGCATGAATAATGTGATAACAAGATAAACCGCACCCACAAGCTGTATAAAGTCCAGAATACGCTTTTGCTTCTCTTTCAATCTTTTTCTCTCTATGAACTTCTCCGTGTGCAGCGAGATATTCTCAAATGAAATTCCCTGCTTCTCCTCAGCAGAGATCAGTTCATCCACACTGACATGAAAGATTTCCGCAATCCGTTCCGCCATATCCAGATCCGGAGTTCTGGATCCGTTTTCCCAACGGCAGACGGTCTGCCTGGAAACATACAGCTGTTCTGCCATCTGCTGCTGGGTCATCCCGTTCTCTTCCCGCAATTTTCTGATATTATCACTCAAAGCCATCGTATACACCCTCCTGTTCGCAGCGCTGTCATCTCCGCTGATTCCATACGGAATATTCAGTGCCTCCTGTGTTCTGATAACATCATATACCCCGGGGAACTCAAGGGGAAGGAAAATGTATCATCCGGGCTGTTTCCATTTTGGTAACAACCGTATTTATCCTATTACACGAACCTGGCCGGAAAAGTTTTCCTGATCATCCAGATACTGTTCTGCTTCATCCCTTGTCCGGAAAACAATGATATTTCTGGTCTTTGCATACTGCTTAAGTTTCTCATGGATCAGAGGACGCTGAGCATTGGGAAAATCGAGTATCCACTGTCTGAATTCTTCATCAAACTCCTCTTCAACCCAGGGCATATCCTCTCTCTTCTGCCCGATACGCGCTTCCACGCTGGCAAGACAAAGTTCCACCGGATAGTCCAGCAGAAAGACCGTATCGCATTTCTCCAGTCTCATTTCCATTGTCCGCAGATAGTTGCCGTCAATAATCCAGCGTTCTTTACTGGTAATCTCTCTCAATCGCCGATCAAACTCCTCCCGCGAACAGTTTGTGTGATCCGCTCTGTGCCAGATCAGATCCAGATAATACAGTGGAAGTCCGGTCTTTTTCCTTAATTGTCTTGCAAATGTGCTTTTTCCTGCGCCGGGGCATCCGATAATCAGTACTCGTTCCATTTTCTCTCCTATCTTACAACAGCCTGGGCTGCAAACACCGCTGCAATTCCCAGCACCACACTCAGCAGCACATACGCCATCGCCGCACCAGAATTTCCGTTCTTCATCAGGTCAGCAGTCTCCAGTGCGAAAGAGGAAAATGTTGTAAATCCACCGCAGATTCCGATTCTCAAGAAAGAAACCAGGCGGGGATTCAGAGAACTGTTCTTCAGGGCAAGCGCAGCGACAATTCCAATTATAAAAGAGCCTGCAATATTTATAAGGAATGTTTTAACCGGAAAAACAGTCCCCTCATTGACGGGGATCAGTCCGATCAGATAGCGGCAGACGGTTCCGATGAATCCGCCAATTCCGACAATTATACAGTCTATCATGATTCGTATTACCTCCTGTCAGGAATGCATATCGCATCCAGAAAACTCTCCCCGTCTCCGCTATACTCCACCGCAAACATCTCCGCAATCGTAGCTGCAATATCCGCATAGCTCTTCCTTGTTCCCAGGTTCACCCCATTCCGTATCTTCGCTCCGCAGCAGAACAGAGGAACGTACTCTCTCGTGTGATCGGTTCCGGGGAATCCCGGGTCGCAGCCGTGATCTGCTGTGATCATGAGGATATCATCTTCCCGCATCTTCGGAAGGAACGCATCGAGCTTTCTGTCAAATGCATTGAGCGCGTCCGTATATCCTTTGATGTCATTCCGGTGTCCGTAAAGCATATCGAAATCTACCAGATTCACGAAGCACAGGCCTTCGAAATCTTCATCCAGCAGCGACAGCGTTACGTCCATATTTCTGTCATTTCCCTCGTTAGGGAACGTTCTTGTCAGACCTCTTCCGGCAAAGATGTCGTGGATCTTACCGACTCCGATCACATCATAACCGGATCGCTTCATGATATCCAGGATCGTATCCCGTGGCGGTTCCAGCGAAAAGTCATGGCGGTTCACTGTGCGTGTGAAATCATCAGACGATGTACCGACATAAGGTCGGGCAATGACTCTTCCTACCGCATTCTTTCCGGTCAGCATGGCTCTGGCTGTACGGCATCCCTCATAGAGTTCTTCCAGCGGGATTATCTCCTCATGCGCCGCGATCTGGAACACGCTGTCCGCGGAAGTGTACACGATCCATTTCCCGGTCCGCATCTGTTCCTCGCCATATTTTTTTATGATCTCGGTCCCTGAGCCGACTTCGTTGCAGATCACGCCCCGCCCGGTTCTTCTTGCGAATTCATCAAGCAGCTCCTGTGGGAATCCATCCGGATAGGTCGGCATGGGTTCCGGGGAAATGATGCCCGCGATCTCCCAGTGTCCCATTGTCGTATCTTTTCCCGCCGACTGCTCTGTCAGCTTGCCGCAGCATCCTGATTCGCCTCCGGCATTACCGCATACTGCTGCATTTTCCCTTTTCCGCTCAAAGGAAGTCCCCTCAATCTGATACAGTCCCATCTTCTCCAGATTCGGCACATAAAGCCTGCCGCTTCTTATGCAGGTGCCGAACGTATCGCTCCCTTTATCTCCAAACAATTCCGCGTCAGGCGCACAGCCGACGCCGGCGCTGTCGAGCACGATCAGAAATACTCTTCTTCCCATAAAAATACTCCTTTATATTGTTTTTCCTGAAATCAACAGTTCCCTCCCGTGTCATTCTCAAAGCCGCACGGCTGAGTGAACTTTAATTCATTATATCAGAAATCGCCCGGAAGCTTTCCATTTTCTTTTACTTTTCAATAACTTGTGCTATAATCGTAAAGAAAATCGGAGCCGCTTTCTCGGCCCATATCTAATGAAAAGAGGGAAATTTTATGAGCGCACAGAATCTTACTCTGCTGACGGATCTCTATGAGCTTACCATGATGCAGGGATATTTTGAAACGCAGGCAAATGAAACTGTCATATTTGATATGTTTTTCCGTGAGAACCCGAACAAGGGCGGTTACTCCATTATGGCAGGTCTGGATCAGGTGATCGAATATATCAAGAACCTGAACTTTTCCTATGAAGACGTGGATTATCTCAGAGGTCTGGGAATCTTCAGCGAGGACTTCCTCCACTATCTGAGCGGATTCCATTTCAGCGGGGATATCTATGCCATCCCCGAGGGAACTGTGATCTTCCCGCGGGAGCCTCTGATCAAAGTTGTGGCGCCGATCATGGAAGCTCAGCTTGTTGAAACCGCAATTCTCACGATCATCAACCATCAGTGTCTGATCGCGACGAAAGCTTCCCGCGTCGTTCATGCGGCACAGGGAGACGGAGTTATGGAATTCGGACTTCGCCGTGCCCAGGGTCCGGACGCCGGGCTGTACGGCGCGAGAGCTGCGATTATCGGCGGCTGTGTGGGGACTTCAAATGTGCTGGCAGGAGCTCAGTTTAACGTACCTGTTCTGGGAACTCATGCGCACAGCTGGATCATGAGTTTTAAAGACGAATATACTGCATTTAAAGAATACGCAAGACTGTATCCGGATGCCTGCACACTTCTTGTGGACACATATGACACACTGAAGTCCGGCGTTCCGAATGCCATCCGCGTATTTAAGGAAATGCGCGACGCCGGAATCCATCCGAAGAGCTATGGTATCCGCCTGGATTCCGGAGACCTTGCCTATCTGTCAAAGAAAGCCAGAAAGATGCTTGACGAAGCAGGATTTACAGATGCGGTAATTGCTGCTTCCAATGACCTGGATGAATTCCTGATCAATGACCTGAAGATCCAGGGCGCGGCGATCACATCATGGGGCGTGGGCACGAACCTGATCACATCAAAAGACTGCCCGTCATTCGGAGGCGTATACAAACTTGCTGCCATCCAGAACGAGGACGGTGAATTCGTTCCAAAGATCAAGATCTCTGAAAATGTCGAGAAGATCACAAATCCGGGCAACAAGACCATCTACCGCATCTACGACAAGGAGACCGGAAAGATGCGCGCGGATCTGATCTGTTTCGTGGGTGAAGAGTATGATACTTCAAAAGACCTCCTGCTCTTCGATCCGAACGCGACATGGAAGAAAACGCGCCTCGAAGGCGGCACCTATACGATGAAAGAGATCTTAAAGCCTGTCTTCATCCGCGGAGAATGCAAGTACAACTCTCCGTCTGTACAGGAGATCGCAGACTACTGCAGACAGGAGAAGGAGACTCTCTGGGACGAAACAAAACGTCTCTTCAACCCGCATAAAGTATATGTAGACCTTTCTCAGAAGCTCTATGATACGAAGACTGAGCTTCTGAACAATGTAAACATCTGATGCAGAAGTTCATCCATAATGCGGTCTACCGGATGATGCGGACTGAACTGTTATACCATCTGCAAAATTATAATAATTATAGAAGGAGTATAAATAATCATGAAAATTATCGTACTGGCAGGCGGCTTAAGCACGGAGCGTGATGTTTCACTCGTCTCCGCAGCCGGAATCTGCAGAACACTGCTTGAAAAAGGACACGATGCATTCCTGCTGGATGTATTTATGGGGCTTCCTGAAGCGCCGGAGAATCTGGAAGATGTATTCACCATGCCCGGCCACGGACTCGAGATCGCAGGAAATATCGGCAGGGAGGAACCGGATCTGGAAACTGTAAAAGCATCCCGTCCGGATCAGTCCGACTGTTTCCTCGGACCGAATGTCATCGAGCTGTGCCGTCTGGCTGACATCACTTTCCTCGGTCTTCACGGCGGCGAGGGTGAAAACGGAAAACTGCAGGCAACATTCGACCTGCTCGGCATCCGCTACACGGGCCCGGATTCCCTGGGCTGCGCGGTAGCCATGGACAAGGGATTCACAAAACAGGTATTCCTTCAGTCCGGAATCGATACCCCTGACGGCGTATGCCTTCACAAAAATGATCCGAAACAGGATCTGGCATCACTTGGGCTCCGGCTCCCGGTTGTGGTAAAACCCTGCTCCGGCGGTTCCAGCATCGGCGTTTACATCGTACACACGGAAGAAGAATATGCAGAAGCTCTGAAGAATTCCTTCCGCTACGAAGATGAAGTTGTAATCGAGACATACATAAAAGGCCGCGAGTTTGCCTGCGGCGTCATTGACGGAGAAGCGCTTCCTCCGATCGAGATTATCCCGAAAACCGGATTTTTCGACTATGCGAACAAATATCAGGACGGCGCCACAGAGGAAGTATGTCCGGCTGATATTCCGGATGAAGTTGCACAGCGGATGATGGATCTCACTGTCCGCGCGTTCCATGCGCTCAAACTGAACGTATACAGCCGCGCTGATTTCCTTCTGGATGATCAGGGAAATCTGTACTGCCTGGAACTCAACACCCTGCCCGGAATGACGGCAGCCAGCCTGCTTCCAAAGGAAGCGCAGGTAGCCGGAATCGAATACGGTGATCTATGTGAACTGATTATCCGCAAATCCATAAAGGCGAGATATTCCAAATAGGGGCTCCAGATAGGGGCAGCCGGATATGCGCAGAATCGCCGCCTGGTGAGAGCTGTAACTCCGGAACATATTTTCAGGAAAGGAAACCGGCATTATGAAACACATGTCATTAAAAGAAATCGCCGCTGCCTGCGGCGGTGTATACCGCGGCGATCCTGCTGCTGCTTCAAAAGAAGTCTCCAGCGTGGTCATTGACAGCCGTAAAATCGAGAAGGACAGTCTGTTTATCGCCATCAGGGGCGCACGTGTGGACGGTCACTCTTTCATCCCTCAGGTCATGGAAAAAGGCGCGCTCTGCGCTGTCTCCGAGCAGGATCTGGGCGATGCAAACTATCCTTATATAAAAGTAAATTCCTGTGAGCAGGCATTAAAGGACATTGCGGAACATTACCGCCGTTCTCTTGATATCAAAGTTGTGGGAATCACTGGAAGCGTTGGCAAGACGAGCACAAAAGAGATGATCGCGTCCGTCCTGTCGCAGAGATTTTCCGTGCTCAAAACAGAGGGGAACTTCAACAATGAAATCGGGCTTCCGCTCACTGTATTTAAGATCCGGGAAGAGCATCAGGTCGCTGTGCTCGAGATGGGAATCAGCGGTTTCGGAGAGATGACCCGCCTGGCGAGAATCGCGCGCCCGGATATCTGTGTTATCACAAATATCGGAGTCGCTCATGTAGAGAATCTCGGTTCCAGAGACGGTATCTTAAAGGCTAAGACCGAGATGTTTACCTATATGAATCCGGAAGGAACGATCATTTTAAACGGAGATGACGACAAACTCCGCGCATTTGTTCCGCAGAACGGAATCCGGCCCCTTTACTTTGGTCTTGATTCATCCTGTCCGTATCACGCACAGGATGTGAAAAACCGCGGTCTAAAGGGCACGGACGCGAAATTCGTAACTCCAGAATCAACATTCCGGGCTCACATCGCGATCCCCGGAGCTCATATGGTTCATAACGCGCTTGCCGGAATCGCAGTGGGATATGCGCTCGGCATGACGGACGAAGAGATCGCAAAAGGCATTGAGGCAAATGTGCCCATCGCCGGCAGGAATAACCTGATCGAAACCGGATGTTACACAGTAATCGATGACTGTTACAACGCCAACCCGGTGTCTACCCAGGCTTCGATCGACGTACTCTCCTTCGCGGACACAAGGAAGGTCGCAATCCTGGGAGACATGTTCGAACTGGGTGAAAAAGAAAAAGAAATGCATTATGAAACAGGAAAACATGCTGCTGAAAAAGGGATCGATGTGCTCATCGGAATCGGCGCTCTTTCCGGAGAGACCGCGCGCGGCGCGGAAGAAACAGCCGCACACACGGGCAAACCCACAACAGTCCTCCACTTCAATACCAAACAGGACTTCTTCGCAGCTGCGGAATCTGTTTTAAAAGATGGCGATACCATTCTCGTGAAGGCATCCCACGGCATGGAATTTCCCGAGATCGTAGAATGGCTGAAACAAAGGAGTAACACGTAATGAAATACCAGGTTCTAGTATTAGACCTCGACGGAACACTGACTAATTCAAAAAAAGAAATCACGCCGGAGACCCGGAAAGCTCTGATCGAGATCCAGGAAGCCGGCAAGATTGTCGTACTGGCAAGCGGCCGCCCCATCAATGGCGTCGCTCCGCTGGCAGATGAACTGCAGATGGAAAAATACGGCGGCTATATGCTCTCCTTCAACGGAGCCCGCATTACCAGATGTTCCACAGGAGAGATCGTCTACAACCGCACGCTTCCGGCTGAGATCATCCGGCCGGTGTGGGAGTTTGCCAAAGCAATCCCCGGATTGGACATTGTCTCATACAGCGATACGGAAATCTATTCCGGTATCTGCCCGAACCGCTATGTGGAAATCGAATCAGGAATCAACAGTATGAATATTGTTTCCGTTGAGGACTTCCCCTCCGCTCTCACGTTTCCGGTTAACAAACTGCTGATCTGCGGCGAACCGGAACAGCTGGAATCCATTATGCCCCAGCTTCAGGCAAAGTACCACGGTCTGCTGAACATCTACCGTTCCGAACCGTTCTTCCTGGAGATTATGCCCCGCAATATCGACAAGGCAAAATCTCTCCAGAAGCTTCTGAACAGCATCGGGCTCACAGCGGAAGAAATGATCTGCTGCGGCGACGGGTACAATGACCTGTCCATGATCGAATATGCGGGACTTGGAGTCGCCATGGCAAATGCCCAGCCGATCATAAAGGATTCTGCGGATTTTATCACACGCTCCAACGATGAAGACGGAATTATCCACGTAATTAATCTGTTTATGAGATAAGGCATATCGAAGTGTTTTATTTTTCACGCCAGACCATTATGAGGACAGGCAGCTTCTCCGGCTGCCTGTCCTCATAATTTATTTCCAATCATCCGCTTACTCAAAGAACTTCTCCATCACTTCCTGTGCGGGCATCTCTTTCCCCGTGAACAGTTCGAACGCCGCTGCCCCCTGCCAGAGAAGCATACCGATTCCGCCGATCGCTGCGCGGCATCCCTTTTCTTTTGCAGTCCGCACAAGCAGTGTTTCCCGCGGATTGTATACAACATCAGCAACCGCAAGCTCCGGATGCAGACACTCTTCCGAAACCGGCATGATATTGTCGAGCGGACTCATACCCGCTTTCGTCCCGTTGATCAGAATATCGCTCTTTGCGATCATTTCACAGAGTTTCTCTTTATCATCCAGATCATTCATCGTAATGCTCCGGATGGACGGGACTGCTTTTCTGATCTTCTCCACTGTCTTTTCTCCATTTTCGTAGAATTCATCCCGCAGATTGAAAATTGCAATCTCTGATGCTCCGTCAAGAGCTGCCTGAACCGCGATCGCAGTCGCCGCACCGCCTGTTCCGAGCAGGACGATCCTCTGATCCTTCACCTCTACGCCATGCTCCCTCAGATTTCGGATAAAACCGACACCATCTGTAATATGCCCTGTCATCGTCCCATCTTCTTCTACAACAACCGTATTGCACGCGCCGACCATTTCCGCTGCCGGAGAGAGCCGGTCTACAAGCTGCGCCACCGCTGTCTTGCACGGCATCGTCACATTGAAACCTCCCACGTGCAGAGTACGGAATGCGTCAAGTGCTTCCTTCGTCTTCTCCAGCGGAACGTCAAATGCCAGATATGCCGCGTCAATCCCCAGCTTTGCGAAGCTGTAATTCTGCATTGCCGGCGACCCGGAATGTCCGACCGGCGAGCCGATCAGAGCATAAAGTTTTGTGTGTCCTGTAATTCTCTCTTCCATGTTAGTACTGCCTCCTCTGTCACTGTTTCCCATCTCATTTTTGTATTGTATTTATTTCTTTTAAATTAAAACGCAGGTACAGTATAACATATGACTTCGCTCACTTCAATACTTTAAAGTGTAAAGATTTTAAAGTGTAACAGTTCATCCATGGAACTGTTACTATGTGATAATCCCTCACAATCGTGCCGGTTGTAAATCGACTGCTCTTTCTTTATAATGAGAACAGTACGGTGTCCGACGAGGTAATAATCACTGTACGCAAACTAAAGAAAAGGATAGAATGACACTATGAACTATACGATAAGCGAATTAATCTGGCTCCTCCTTGTGTATTCATTCTTCGGATGGATTATCGAGACAGTCGTAGGCACAATTAAAAATCACAAATTCATAAACCGGGGATTCTCGACCGGTCCTTTCTGTCTTGTCTACGGCGCTGCCGCAGTACTTATGACCGTCATCCTGAAAGATCTGATCGGAAATCCCGTATTTCTCTTCATTGGATGCGGGATCATTGCCACGGTTGTAGAGTGGTTCACAGGCAAATTCCTTGAGCGCCTCAACAGTCATAAATGGTGGGATTATTCCGGGAAAAAATGGAACTTTGACGGATACATCTGCCTTCAGTACAGTGTTCTGTGGGCGATCCTCGGCGCAGTCAGCATACGTTATATAAACGAACTGCTCCTTTTATTTTACCAGATAATGCCGCAGCCTTTTTTCCGCATCTTTATCTGGTTCCTGGCAGTACTTATCACCCTGGATATGGCGCTGTCCATAGCAGCTGCACTGCATATCAAAAAAGCGGGCCCTGCTCCCGAAGCTGCGATCCGCGCTAAACGGAAAGCCGCTGTCCTTACATACAAGTTCGGTATCTCCATTGTCGGATATGTGGAACGCCGAATGAAAAAAGCCTATCCTGTTATCGCAGAAACGGCAGAAGCAATTCAAAAGGAAGGCAAATTTGCCGAAGGGTGCGGTTTCTACAAACTGTTCTGGCTTTTTTTCATCGCCTGCATCCTGGGAGATATCACGGAAACAATCTTCTGCCGGATTACAGCCGGCGTATGGATGAGCCGAAGCAGTCTCGTGTGGGGACCATTCAGCATTGTATGGGGATTTGCAATTGTCCTTGCAACCATCCTGCTGTACAAAGACAGGGAAAAGCCTGACCGGCATCTTTTCCTGGTCGGCACTTTTCTCGGAGGAGCTTACGAATATGTGTGCAGTGTGCTCTCCGAGCTTGTCTTCGGAAAGGTATTCTGGGATTACAGCAAAATCCCATTTAACCTGAACGGAAGGGTCAACCTCCTGTACTGTTTCTTCTGGGGCATCGCAGCCGTTGTATGGATCAAGGGGCTCTATCCCCGGATTTCCGGACTGATTGAGAAAATACCGAAATTGTGGGGATACATCCTCACATGGATTCTCGCCGCATTCATGGTCGTTAATATGCTAGTCTCCAGTCTCGCCCTGATCCGGTACGATCAGAGAGCCGGCGGTCCGGCTGCCGAAAGCGGATGGGAACGCATCATTGACACGCATTTTGACGATGAACGGATGCAGCAGACCTACCCTAACGCAATCACAAAATAAACACAGCAGTTCCGCTGTTTTGTTGTAATAACAACAGACTTTTGTTCCTCCCCCTGCTATACTCTTCCTGTAAAATAAATTTGCGCCTGCAATACAAGGCAATACGGAAGGAGACATACTATGATTCGGAAAATTATCCAGATAGATGAAGAGAAATGCAATGGCTGCGGCGCCTGCGCTGCTGCCTGTCATGAAGGCGCCATTGGAATGGTCGATGGGAAGGCAAAACTGTTAAGAGACGATTACTGCGATGGTCTGGGAGACTGTCTCCCGGCATGTCCGACAGGAGCCATCACTTTCATTGAAAGAGAAGCTGCGGAATATAATGAGCAGGCAGTCCTTGCCGCAAAAGCCGCAAAAAATACGGGAACCACGCACCATACCGGCTGCCCCGGCCAGCAGCTGCATCGCTTTCAGCGTGCATCCGGCACAGCAGCATCTCCAGCGACATCCCCGGAAACCTCTGCCCCGGATTCCGCTGCCGCAGCAGCACCGTATATATCCCAAATGACATCCCAGCTCGGTCAGTGGCCATGCCAGATTAAACTGGTGCCGGTGAACGCCCCCTATTTCCAGGGCGCAAAGCTGCTGATCGCAGCGGACTGTACAGCATTCGCCTACGCAAATCTCCACAACGATTTTATGAAGGGGAAGATCACTCTGATCGGATGCCCGAAACTGGACAGTGTGGACTACAGTGAAAAGCTGACTGAGATCATCAAGAACAATGACATCCAGAGCGTGACCGTTGTCCGCATGGAAGTTCCCTGCTGCGGCGGTCTGGAAAACGCGGCTAAAAAAGCTCTTCAAGACAGCGGGAAATTTATTCCCTGGCAGGTGGTAACGATCTCCGTTGACGGAAAAATACTGGACTGAATACTGAGCTCAAAACCACTGCACTGAAACCATTTTAACGAGTCAGTTGACAGAGTTGACAGGCTTCTGCATTCATTCTGCAGGAGCCTGTTTTCTTTTGGCCATGATTCTTTGGGCTATGATTTCCAGCTGCTCTATACAGCCTGACTGAATCGCATCGATGCTTCTCTCTATACGTTCCTCCGGCCAGTCCCCATTCCTCAAAGAACAGCGGAAATGTATATGTGGACAGAGAACTCAACGTATGGTTCGCACTGTTAAACAGGAATTTCGCTCCGCATGCAATCGAGCAGAATTTCCCGATTACAAGTCTGTCATGATTGATGGGATAGTGATACAGAACATTATTTTTCTGAAACTCTCTCGGATCATTTACAAAATCGTTGTATATCGTATAATCTCCAATTTCGATATCAGGATCAGCAACAGCATTTTTAAGATAAATCGTCTGCCTGTCTCCTGTTCTTGGATATATTTTATCTGTCATAGCCATCTTGCATCTCCTCCCTGCAAATTTCTTAAAATTGCTTGAAAGATGTAGTCTAATTTTTGATCAATATACCAGATTATAGCCAATAAATACGCCATCGGAAAATAAGCATCCATTTCTGTTTTCTGCAACCATTCCTTTCTCTGAAATCCCTTGAAAGTATATCGTCCACCAACTTGAAATTGAATATGTTTTACAAGTCCTTTTAAAATTTCAATTAATACAATAAATTAGCCTTGCTTGGAACATCTAACATGCTTCTGACACATAATAACAAAGACAAAGGACGAAATGTGCAAGCTGTCTGCCGCCAAATTCCCCTTGAATATCGATGCCTAACATGCTATATTATGAATAGAAAAGGGAAACCGCAAGCGGCTTACCCCAAATAACAACTAAGCTATACCGCTACAAGCGGCAGGCCGTCACTATTGCAGTAGTGGCGGCTTATTTCTTTCCCCTGAAAATCTGATAACACAGACTGACAAGGGCAACAATGAAGAGTAACAACTGGAACAAGTCCGAATATGTAACGTTCATTGGCATCACCCTCCTTTCTTTCGTCTGGAGGGTTTGCCCCTCCGATAAGATCAGAGGGTAAGCCGCCCGGCTTTGGTTTCCCTTCCCATATACTACCATAAGCCTTAGCCGCGTACAATATCCATTTCTGTTTCTCAGGTCTCCTCGCTTTTGCGGGATAACTGACACACCGTCTCCACATGGACCGTTTATAGAATACCGATTATTCCATGTATCACAGTTTAGCATACAATCACTGAAAATGCAGTAAATACAGGTATTCTTTTAAGGATATGTCCCCACCGACCAAAGAACTGATGAAGCTGGTGCTGGAGGGAAAACTTGCCCACGGCGGGCACCCGGTGCTGCGGTGGATGATGGACAACATCTTCATCCGTTCCAATCCGGCAGGCAACATCAAGGCGGACAAGGAAAAATCTACAGAAAAAATAGATGGAGCAATCGCCACCATTATGGGGCTTGATCGTGCAATTCGTTGTGGGAACGATTCAGGTGCTTCGGTTTATGACAGCCGTGGTCTGTTGTTTATCTGACAGTGCATTTTTTGTCGAAAACAGGAAGTTTATGCTGTTAATAGCACAAATTTGATTTCTTCTAAAATTTGTGCTATGATAGGAGCGACAGGAGGAATGCGCCATGATAGAATCACATGAACTCAAGAACCGGGATCGATACTTGAAAAAACTCATCGGTTTCCAGGACACGGAACCGGTAAAGGTCATCACCGGTATTCGCCGCTGCGGCAAATCCAGCCTACTGAAGCTGATGATTCAGCATTTGCGGGAAACCGGCATAGGGCAGGAACAGATCGTGGAGATGAACTTTGAATCCCACGATTTTCGGAGCATGACCTCGGATGAGGTGTACCACTATGTCAAGGAGCGAGCCATTCCGGGCAAGCGGATGTACCTCTTCTTTGACGAGCTGCAGCGAATCGACGCCTGGGAAGATGCGGTCAACTCCTTCCGGGTGGATCTGGACTGCGACATCTACATTACCGGCTCCAACGCCTACCTGCTGTCCTCCGAGTATTCCACCTATCTCTCCGGTCGGTGCGTGGAGATTAAAATGTTGCCGCTCTCTTTCCGAGAGTTCCTGGACTTCCACAACTTTGAAGTTCGGGAAACCATCAGCGCCTTGGGCGGAACTCACCGGCAAGTGTTTGATAAAAACGGCGAACGCTATGACCTGCGGGAAGTGTTTGACGCCTATATGCGTTTTGGCGGGATGCCTGGGATCGCGGATATCGGACTGGATCAGGAAAAAGCCCTGAGCCTTCTGGAAGGCATTTACTCCACCGTGGTGGTGCGGGATATCCTGGAGCGGGAAAAACGACGCGGCCAGCGACAGATCACCGACTCTGCGCTTCTGCGTAAGATCGTCCTGTTCCTTGCGGACAACATTGGCAGCAGCGTTTCAGTTTCCTCTATTGGCAACACGCTGATGAACGAAGGACTCCTGGAGGATGGTAAACGCAGAGGAACCCCCAGCACCCACACGGTGCAGGCCTATATCGCCGCACTGTTGGAAAGCTACTTCTTTTATGAAATCAAGCGGTTTGACATCAAGGGCAAGGAATACCTGCGCACCCTGGGCAAGTACTATATCGTGGACATCGGGCTTCGGAACTTCTTGCTGGGATTCCGCAACCGGGACAGCGGACACGCCATTGAGAATGTGGTCTACTTTGAACTGCTCCGCCGGGGCTATGATGTGGCCATTGGGAAGATCGACAATCAGGAAGTGGATTTCATCGCCACCACGGCTGACGACAAACTCTATATTCAGGTGACGGAATCCATGCAGAGTGAGGATGTCCGCAAACGGGAGCTTGCCCCATTGCAAAAGATCCGGGACAATTACGAAAAGATCGTGCTGTCCCTTGAGCCGGGGCTAGACGTCTCTTATGACGGTATCAAGTCCTTGAACCTTGTGGATTGGCTGCTGGACGGCTGAGCGCCAGAAAAAACAACAATTCTATTTTCGAAGAGCATCTATCGAAAGATAGATGCTTTTCTTATGTCTATTTTCAGAAAGGATGGTGATTCGAGATGGGTTTCTTTTCCGGACTTTTCCGTTCCAGGGATAAGCCCCAGAACCGTCCTACAGGCAGTGCCTACAGCTTTTTCTTTGGAGGAAGCTCTTCGGGCAAGCGTGTCAATGAACGTTCCGCGATGCAGATGACGGCGGTGTATTCCTGCGTCCGTATTCTGGCGGAGGCTGTGGCGGGATTGCCACTCCACCTCTACCGCTATGTACTCTACGGAAGCATTACTCATATCCTCCAGCGATGTCTGGTAGTCCTCCATCAGTTTCTTTGTCTTGTTGCCGCCGGAAGTCGCCCCATACACCAGGAACGAAACGATAATTCCTACAAAGGTTGCCAGGCCAAATCGCCAATCAACGGCGAACACCAGCACCAACATGACCACCGGCGCTATAAAAGCGGAAATCATGTTGGGAAGGTCGTGGGCGATGAATCCTTCCAGGCTTTCAATGTTGTCATCCATGACCTTCCGCAACTTACCGCTGCCCATCTTCAAATGGTAGCCCAGTGGGAGCTTTGTAATGTGGGAAACATAGTTGATTTTGCATTGATACAGAGTCCCATAGGCCGCAATGTGCGACAGCGCCACGGACGCAGTGTAAAGTAGCACATTCAATAAAACTCCGCCAAGTGCCATCCCGCCATATCCCAGCACTTTTGGCACATCTAAAACGCCGAAATCCGGGCAGGCTCCTACAACTTCCTGAATGATAAAATAAATAGCCAGATAGGGCAGAAATGACGCAATAGTAGCCATAGCAGAAAGAATCATTCCTCCCACCATGGGTGCTTTCTGCGTCATAGCCAGCTCCATGAGGCGTGGCAGGCCTTTTTTTGACTTGCCGTCTTGGCTTTCTTTTTTCGCCATTGATATCACCTTCTCTTTCATAATAAATGGTGGTTAGCAATCACTAACCACCATTTATTATATTTCTTATTTGCTTCTTCTCCAACTCTTTAACAGTAAAAATACGCCATTCGACAATAGATTTCTATCTGTCTAACATTGCAGTATATTCGCTATAGTTTTAGATGTATCATCTTTACCATTTTGAATTGATCAGAAACCGCCATACTGACCTTTGTGGAGAGCTTTAAGCCGTTTTTTGGAATGTAACGATAATAAGGTTCCTCCGCAATCACCTTCGCATTACCCCTGATCTTTGCTGCCAGTTCTTTTGCTGCATCCACATAAAAGAACATCTGCGCATCGGCATGGCCGACCTGTTTCATATATTTTTTCTTCATCATGGTCATGCCTCTTTTGTTCACCGTATCAAAAACAACTTCCATATTTCCAAATTGCCCAATCATACGCAGAAGGGCAATGACCTTATGTTCCTCAAAATAATGAAATAACCCGCCTGCAGTAACGAGAATAGGAGCATCAAGTACATCATTGCGAACTTTTTTGATCCAATCCTTCACAAAGGCATCTCCTGAAATATATAATTCCCTCTCTGGTTCGGGAAGAAGTCCCCGCCGGTATTCGATTACATGAGGCAGATCTACGGCATACCAGTGTGTCTTTCCGTTATCACATCGGTGATAGGTTGTCTCCAGACCACAGCCCAGCTGGGCAATAACACCGTCCGGTCTGCGTTCCAGAAAAGACCGAATAAACCGATCCATATTGGCAGACCGGGAAGCAGAGGCCAAGAGAGTATACTGGTTCTGCATATTCTTTTCAATCAAGTCTGAAGGCAGCTTCTTTTTCAATTCCAATGCTTTTTTATCATATAAAATTTGCGGACAATACTCACTGGCATAGATTCTGCCCAGCATAGGGACAAACAGGGTATCTTCTACAACGCCTAATTTCTGCATAACCAGTCCTCCTTTATAGTGAGATTATTTCCGGCCTACCAGGAGTCTGGAAGATCCCAGCATCATCATAGCTGCTCGGCGGTGTGAGCCGAACGCCTCTTGTGCAGTATCAATGAGACGAACATCCTGATACCCCATATCCCGCAGTTTCTGCGCAAAATCTTCCATGTCACCGTACATCTTTGGTTTCATATCATCGTTGAGTGCAAAGACGCCGCCTTTTTTCAATACCCGCAGGCTTTCCAGCAGCAG
>DXGZ01000119.1 GCA_019113645.1 Candidatus Mediterraneibacter vanvlietii
CCCGGTTCCGGCGGGGCTTATTAAAGTGCCTCTATTCTTGGTACTGCCATTCTAGGACTCTCAAAAAAACGGCAGATTAGTACTTTGGGAAGACATACTCATCTTTTTATTGCAATTCGCGGAAACTCAAGTCGTCATCACAATTTTGTATCACTTGACGGACTGCGTCATAACGGAATCCCTTGCGTGCCAGATAAGCGTACATTTTCTGCTTTTCCGTATCGTCCGCGTCCTGAAAACGGAACTTCTTTTTCTTTATAATCCGCAGGATCGCCTCTTCCTCTCCGCTCTCCTGATAGCACTCCTCCAACGCCCGGTCGATCAGGTCGCCCCGGACTCCTTTTTGACGCAGCGCTGCTTCGATCTCGCGGCGGCTCTTTGTTCCCAGCCGGCTGCGCACGAAGTTTTCCGCATAGCGCCCGTCATCCAGATAGCCGAAAGACTTCACGTAAGCAACAGCCTGATCGATAATGTCCTGGGGATAATACCCCTGCTTCAGTTTATCCCGCAGGGCTGCCTCGGTCCGGTCCATATCTTCCAGCAATCTCAGACAGCGCAGCTTCGCCCGCTTCAGGATCACTTCTGAGAGGATCTTTTCCACGGTCTGTTCTTCGACTTCCTCATCGACGCGGATCCCGAACCTGGAGAGTTCTCCCTTATAGAGAACAAAGCAGAACTCTCCGTTAATATATACCTTATACCGCGTCTTTGCCAGCGGTTCGATCCTGGTTACAATCATCCTTCTTTTCCGGCGTTCAGTGCGAGATCAGATTTTGCGCCGGATTTGCCTGCTGCTTCCTTTCCTGTCGGAGCTTTTCCCTCAGCACCTTTATCATCGGCTTCTCCGTCCTCTGCCGAACCGTCCAGATGGTAATGGGCGCGTACTTTGCGCTCCAGTTCATCCATCAGTTCCGGATGAGTTTCAAGGTAAGTCTTCGCATTCTCTCTTCCCTGGCCGATCTTCTCGCCCTCATAGGCATACCATGCACCGCTCTTCTTCACCAGGTCGATGCCTGTCGCCAGGTCAAGGATATCTCCTGTTCTGGAGATTCCCTTTCCGAACATGATATCGAACTCCGCTTCCTTAAACGGCGGCGCGATCTTGTTCTTCACGATCTTGATACGGGTACGGTTTCCGACCATCTCTCCGCTCTGCTTGAGTGTCTCGATTCTTCTCACGTCCATACGCACGGAAGCATAGAACTTCAGCGCACGTCCGCCTGTCGTTGTCTCCGGATTTCCGAACATAACGCCCACTTTCTCACGGAGCTGGTTAATAAAGATAACCACACAGTTCGACTTGCTGATTACAGGAGTCAGTTTCCGAAGCGCCTGGGACATCAGTCTCGCCTGAAGACCCACATGGCTGTCTCCCATATCGCCCTCGATCTCCTGTTTCGGCACAAGAGCTGCCACAGAGTCGATAACAATAATGTCAATCGCGCCGGAGCGCACCATTGTCTCTGCAATCTCAAGCGCCTGGTCACCGCTGTCCGGCTGTGAGATGTAGAGTTCGTCAATATCAACGCCGATATTCTTCGCATATACAGGATCCAGAGCGTGCTCTGCATCGATGAAGCCCGCGATACCGCCTCTCTTCTGCACCTCAGCGATCATATGAAGTGCAACCGTTGTCTTACCGCTTGATTCCGGACCGTAGATCTCGATGACACGTCCCTTCGGCACGCCGCCCAGTCCAAGTGCGAGGTCAAGGCTCAGACAGCCGGTCGGAACCGTCTCCACCGCAACATGCGCGCTGGAATCTCCCAGCTTCATCACCGTACCTTTTCCGAAATCTTTCTCTAATTTTGCAATCGCCGCATCCAGCGCTTTTTTCTTCTCGTCATTACCTGCCATAATCCCATTCTCCTTTTCTCGTATCGAACAGTTGTTCGCATTCTTTATTATAGTAGTATACTCATCTTAAAATGTCAACCAAAAATTTTCCGCCGGTTTTACAGTGCGAACGCACCACGTTAGAACGTGACACTTCAGCTGCGCCGTTCGAACTGTCATGCGAGCATGATTTTCTCTCACGAGCCGTCCCATAACTGAACTGTCACCTCAGAAATTCTGCCCCTCAGAATGCCTGTGGTCAGGATAGCACAAAAGGAATTGAAAAACAAGAAAAGGAAAGGAATCATTGCCCAAACGAGACTTCTCACCCCGCGCCGGGACATGAAAAAAGGAGGGCGCATCAGCGCTCCTCCCTGAAATAATTCAATCCGCAGCTCTTTGGCTGGGCGTGTTCCTTGCTCTCTCTCATGCTCGTCACCACAAGTACGATAATCGTCGCCACATAGGGAAGCATATCGTAGATCTGCGCCGGAAGTCCCGGAATATTGATATACATACGCATGATCGTAAGACCTCCGAAAACGAGGGCCACGGCCATTGCTCTCGCAGGGCTCCACGTAGCAAAGATAACAAGCGCCACAGCAAGCCATCCGTAACCGCTGACACAGTCATGCACCCACACGCCGGAAGTTGTCACCATGCTCATGTACATTCCGCCGATTCCGCAGATTCCTCCTCCGATTACTGTTGCCAGGTACTTGTACAGCGTGATGTTGATTCCCGCCGCATCCGCAGTCGCCGGATTCTCGCCCACCGCTCTCAGATTAAGTCCTACCCTTGAGCGGTTGAAGAACCACGCCATAATGATCGCCACAACAACGGCAAAATACACAAGCCAGTTATACCTGAATAGCAGGGATCCGATCACCGGGATATCTGAAAGAACCGGGATATTCATCTTTGAAAAAACACCTTTTGTCACATCGCTTACCGCAACGTAACCGCCTGCCTGCTGACCAATATATTCACCGAAAAAGTTGCCGAATCCCGTACCGAAGATCGTAAGAGTAAGTCCTGTTACATTCTGGTTTGCCCGCAGGGTAATCGTAAGGAATCCATAGATCAGCGCTCCCAGCGAGCCTGCGATGAACGAAGTAAAAAGTGCGACCAGAGCCGAAGCCGGGCCATTCGGCGTTCCCCCGGCCTGAATCACAGCCTGCTCATAGTAGTATGATCCGGCAAGACCGGTAATGGCGCCCATGAACATCATACCTTCCACACCAAGATTTAAGTTTCCTGATTTCTCTGTCAGGATCTCGCCAAGAGCTCCCAGCAGGAGCGGAGTGCCGGCAAGGACAGCCGCTGTAAATAATCCACTTAATGTATTAAGCATCATGCTCCTCCTTTCCTCTTCCGATCAGCTTGTAAGAGATGAAGAACTCACAGCCAAGCATGAAGAACAGAATAATTCCGATCAGGAGATCCGATGCGGATGCCGGTATCTTAAACTGTGTCTGGATTGCATTCGCTCCTCTCTCCAGCATTGCAATAAATACGGAGACAACCAGCATTCCGAAAGGATTCATCTTCGCCAGCCACGCCACTGTAATGGCAGTGAATCCAACGCCGCCCGCCGTACCTTCCGTAATCGTGTAATCCGCTCCCGCAAACTGGAGCATTCCCACAAGACCGCAGAGCGCGCCTGAGATGAACATGGTTCTGCGGAACACGCGTCCGACATTTATTCCCGCATATCTGGCTGTGTTCGTACTTTCGCCGACCACGGCGATCTCATATCCCTGCTTTGTCTTATTAAAATAAATGTATGCCACAACAACAAGAATCAGCGCCAGAATCCACCCCCAGTGAACGCCAAGCACTTTCGTGAGCCGTGCCCCCGGCACAAGCATTCCGATCTTCGGGAAACTGCTGCCCTCCGCTTTCCACGGACCGTTCATCAGATATTTAATAAACGCAAGGGCAATATAATTGAGCATCAGGGTAAACAGGGTCTCGTTTGTTCCCCATTTTGCCTTGCAGACCGCCGGAAGCAGTCCGTAAAGACCTCCTGCTACAATCGACGCAAGTATCATGAGAATTACAAGGGGAAGTTTCGGGAAAATGTGTGCTGTGAAAAGCCCGAATGCCCCCGCCGCCACAGCGCCCACAAGAATCTGCCCCTCTGCGCCGATATTCCAGAATTTCATCTTAAACGCAAAGGAAATACCGATGGCAGTAATCAGAAGCGGAACCGCCAGCTTCACGGTCTCATAAATAACCGTCCTGGATCCCCATGCCCCCTTTACCATGGAAGCATATACAGAAAACGGATTGTGTCCCAGCATCAGGATGACAATTCCTCCTGTCACCAGGGAAAGCACAAATGCCGCTGCCCTAATCCCCCACGCTTTGTTCTGCGAGATCGTATCTCTTTTCACCATCCTGATCAGAGGTTCTTTTGCCTGTGTACCATGTGAGCTCATGCCGTCACCTCCTCATTTTTCATCTCATCTCCTGTATGGATCATCATAAGCCCGATTTCTTCTTTTGTCACTTCACGGGGATCAACAATTCCGGAAACTTTTCCGCCGCACATTACCATAATCCGGTCGGAAAGCTGCATCAGAACGTCAAGGTCCTCTCCGATGAAGATCACTGCAACGCCTTTTTTCTTCTGTTCATTCAGAAGATCATAAATCCTGTAGGAGGAGTTGATGTCCAGTCCTCTGACAGGATACGCCACAATCAGCACGGACGGCTCACACGCAATCTCCCGCCCAAGCAGCACTTTCTGAACATTTCCGCCGGAAAGCCTGCCCACAGGTGTATCCACTCCCGGGGTTACAATCTCCAGATCATTGATCAGTTTCTCAGCAAGTTCCCGCGGCGTCTTACGGTCTACGAAAATGCCCTTTGAAGATTTGTAGCTTCTGAGCATCACATTGTCCGTCATATCCATTCCTGCAACGAGTCCCATTCCGAGTCGGTCTTCCGGCACAAACGCCATGGAAATACCTTTTTTCACAATCTCATCCGGCTTCAGTCCCAGAATACGTTCTTTTACAGGTACGCCGTCATGACTTCCCGAATACAGAACTGATCCTCCGATGGAGGGATAGAGCCCGGCAATAATCTCACAGAGTTCTTTCTGTCCGCTTCCCGCGATTCCCGCAACTCCGAGAATCTCACCGCCATAGGCATCAAAAGAGACATTATCGAGTGCTTTCACCCCATCCCCGTTCAGACAGGTCAGATCGATTACCTGAAGCCGCTTTTCCCCGCGCTCCACGGCAGGCCGCTCGATCTCCAGGCTGATGGGACGTCCCACCATCATCTCGGTCAGCTGCGCCTGGTTTGTCTCCGCTGTTATAACAGAACCGATATATTCGCCTTTTCTCAGGATCGCCACCCGGTCCGAAATCGCCATAACCTCGTTCAGTTTATGGGTGATGATTATAATGGATTTCCCGTCCTTTTTCATATTGCGGAGTACGGCAAAAAGCCGGTCCGTCTCCTGTGGAGTCAGCACAGCTGTAGGCTCGTCCAGGATCAGGATATCTGCCCCCTTATAAAGCACTTTCAGGATTTCCACCGTCTGTTTTTCAGATACAGACATATTGTAGATCTTTTTGGCAGGATCCATCTCGAATCCGTATTTTTCTGCAAGGAGAGCCACCTGACGGTTCACCTCTTTCCGGTTCACAGTTGCCTTTCCTTTCAGGCCGAGGACAATATTTTCCGCTGCTGTCAGAACATCCACAAGTTTAAAATGCTGATGGATCATTCCGATTCCGAGCGCAAAAGAATCCTTCGGCGAACGGATTGTAACTTCTTTTCCCTTCACATAGATCTCCCCGTGATCCGGGAAATAAATTCCGGACAGCATATTCATAAGCGTTGTCTTTCCGCTTCCGTTCTCGCCGAGAAGTGCAAGGATCTCGCCGTTTTTCAGTTCGAGGTTCACATCTTTATTGGCAACTACTTTTCCGAAAGTTTTTGTCACATGATGCATCTTTACTGCATAATCTGCCGCCTCACTCAAAATCTCTTCCTCCTTCTGTCTCTTTCGTTCCTCAGTTCATATAAATCCGGCATCCCGGAACTCTGTCCCTGTTTGCAGGTCCCTTATGCCAAACAAAGCCGTCCGAGGACGGCTCTGTTCATTTCCTTCTGCTCTCAGCCGCGCAGCATCATCATGCGCCGCGCAGCTGACAGTGCAGCCTGTTATCCGGCTCTTTATTCAACTACATTACAACCTTCAATAATATACTGCCAGGACGGTGCGGAAGCTTCTTCCTGCTCATGGAAGTACTCGCCTTCCGCAACTTCATACTCCTCGCCCTCCGGGCTTACGCCTTTAAGCGGGCCTTCAAACACGTGAAGATCACCGGAAATCAGTTTCTCCTGCGCTTCATCGATCGCTTCCTGAGTTCCCTCTGCAGCGATATCTGTATTCAGCGGTGACAGATAAACTGCTCCGTCTGCCAGCCCTTTGCACCAGTCAACCGGAATCTCTTCTCCATCGATCATTGCCTGTACAGCCTCTGTCACATAGATACCCCAGTCAATACGCGGGGAGATCAGGGATGCGTTCGGTGCAGCCTCAATCATATCATTATTGTAGCCTACCTGCCATACGCCGTTCTCCTCAGCAGTTGTAGCCGGAGCTGTGGAATCTGAATGCTGTGAAATCACGTCACATCCGCGGTCAATCAGCGCTTTTGCCACCTGAGACTCAACGGTCGGGTCATTCCAGGAGTTCGTATACATGATATCCATTGTCACATCCGGATTCACGCTTTTTGCTCCAAGATAGAATGCTGTGTATCCGCTGATAACCTCTGCGAACGGGAATGCAGCAACATAACCGAGCTTGTTCGTCTCTGTCTTAAGTCCTGCTGCGATTCCTGCAAGATAGCGTCCTTCATAAATAGATGCAAAATAGTTGTGGACATTGGAAAGTCCAGAGCCTGCTGCCTGATATCCTGTTGCATGGCAGAACTGGATATCCGGATACTCTGCCGCAACTTCAAGCACATAGTCCTCAAATCCAAAACTTGTTGCGAAAATAATGTTACATCCTGCATCCACCAGTTCTCTGAGTGCTGTGTCACACTCTGCGCCTTCCGGCACATTATATTTATTGACAATCTGGTCATCACTTAAACCAAGTGCCTCCTGCATCTCCTGAGTTCCCAGATCCTGATTGTATGTGTATCCCATATCACTCGGGTCAGATACATGCACAAATCCTACCTTAATCTCATCCTTCGGAATTCCTTCCGATACTGTTTCTGAAGAACTTCCTTCTTCATTTCCTCCTGTTTCCGCCGCCGGAGCTCCGCACCCTGCTACCAGAGTGACTGCCATAGCTGCGCACAAAAATACGCTGATCAGCTTCTTTTTCATAGTTTTTCCTCCTTTTTTTGATTCCGCGGCAGGCTTAAAACCCACACGCGCCATATCAGTTAAAACGCTATCCATGTATAAGAAAATTTCTTCTCTTTAATGGATAGCTACACTATCATTTTACTATCTGCATTAATATAAGTCAATAATACATATAAAAATGCCTGAACAAAGTAACACTTCCGCTATTTAGTTCAATAATTACCGGTTTCAAATCGGACGAAAACAGGAGCATATGCAGACCGTATTCTGCCAGGAGGGAGACTGTGTTCAGCTTCCGCTCCGGGCAATAAGGAAAACTAACGGCTCCGGGCATGGACAAAAAGCAGGCCTGACAATGAGCAACTCGCCTGCGGCTCAGACAATCTCATTGTCAGTCCTAAAGTCCCTGCCCGGAGCCGTAACTTTTCCTAATCACCCTTCCGAAGTCAGCTGCTCACAGTCTCCCTCCCGGCAGAAAAGTTTTTGCAATAGGGGCTGTTTTCTGTTCTATCCAGATCGGTAATTACTACCTAAACAGGCTGAAGGAAACAAAGGCGCGGCCGGAAGGTTTTACAAATAATAAGGTCTCCAAGC
>DXGZ01000120.1 GCA_019113645.1 Candidatus Mediterraneibacter vanvlietii
TCTTCTGCATTCGCCCTGTAGACGATTCCGATGAAACCTCTTGCAAAATCAGGGGCGTCAGGCAAAAGGCGGGTGAGCATTTTTACTTCAATGGTGCCATTATGAAACTGGAGATCATTAAGTCGAGCATAGGTGTTTTCGTCATACTGATCAATTTTATCCTGTTTTATGATGCGGATAACAGGGGTTCCATCTATTACTGAATTTTGTATAGCTGTGTGTACAGCTGTAAAATTATTGGATTCTATTTTTATATGTTGGTTCATGTATTTGTCTCCTCCTTTTATATTCTTCTGATATATCAAAGCATAAGCGGAGCAGAAAATCAATTAAATTTTTTGCTCCGCTCTCTAATTGTATTCTACAATTCTTCTCCATTTGTTTCAATGACATGCTTATACCAATAGAAAGATTTTTTACGGAACCGCTTTAGAGTTCCATTTCCCTGATCATCCATATCCACATAGATGAAACCATATCTTTTCTTCATCTCTCCTGTTCCTGAAGAGACAAGATCGATGCAGCCCCAGGGAGTATATCCGATCAGGTCAACGCCGTCGATGAGCACGGCGTCTTTCATTGCCTGAATGTGCTGACGGAAATAATCGATCCTGTAATCATCATTGATCGTACCGTCTTCCTCTACTGTATCGGCGGCTCCAAAGCCGTTTTCTACAATGAACATGGGAAGCTGATAACGGTCATAGATCTGATTCAGGGAAATGCGCAGCCCCAAAGGATCGATTGCCCATCCCCATTCGGATTCTTTTAGGTAAGGATTCCGATATGCCATAACCTGATTACCGCTTGTTTTAGCGGCATTTTTGTCTGTTGTTGAGACGGTTGACATATAGTAACTGAAACCAATATAGTCCACAGTGCCTTCTTTCAGTATTTCATCATCGCCTTCTTCTGTGACAAGATTTATCCCGTTACGTTCGTATTCTTTCAGACGATAATTCGGATATTTCCCTCTGCACTGCACATCCATAAAGAATTCTCTTTCGTGGTTGAATTTCATGGATTCCCACATATCCTCCGGACGACAGGTCATGGGATAGCTGGGAATATAAGATACCATCATACCGATTTTGAAGTCGGGATTGATTTCATGTCCCAGTCTGACCGCCTTTGCACTTGCCAAGAAAATATGATGATGAGCCTGAGCTTTTGTGGCCGCGTCATTTTTGTGAATTCCAATCTGCGTCCAGCTGCGAAGGAAGTTTATCTCATTAAATGTCATCCAGTATTTCACTTTATCTTTATAGCGCTTAAAGATTGTCTCGCAGAAAAATACATAGTAGTCCACAAGTTTTCTGTTCGCCCATCCGTCATAATGGTCCGCCAGATACATGGGCGTATCAAAATGGTTAATTGTAACGACCGGTTCGATATTATATTTCAGACATTCGTCAAAGACATCATCGTAAAACTGCAGTCCTTCTTCATTGACGTCGTACATGCCTTTGGGACAGATCCTTGACCATGTAATGGACATACGGAAACATTTAAATCCCATTTCAGCGAACAGGGCAATGTCTTCTTTATAGTGATGATAGAAGTCTGTCGCCACGTGGCTGGGATAATAAACATCCGGGGCGATATATCCCACAGCGCCTTCCGGGAGCGGTTCTTCCCGTGTCACACTGCCGGTTCTGCCGTCCGCCGTTTTAAATGTGATTCTGCGCGGAGTGGTGTGGCTTCCCCCTGTGATAGCGTCCAAAGTAGAGAGACCTTTTCCGCCGGAAAGATATCCGCCTTCATACTGATTGGCGGCTGTAGCGCCGCCCCATAAAAAGTTATCTGGCAATCTGTTTTCCATGAGATTTTTCCTCCTTTCGTCCGTTTCATTGTGCGTTGATCTTGATTATGGGAGTATCATTGTCGGCTTTCATGCCTGAAATCCCGCTGACTGATGCGTATTCATCTGTATTGACTACAAGGACAGGTGTTACGGTTTTATATTTTTCTGCAATTTTATCGAGGTCAAATTCAAGAAGAAGCTGTCCTTTTTTGATCGAATCTCCGGCGGAAACATGCGCGGTAAAATACTGTCCGTTCAGTTCTACTGTGTCCAGTCCGACATGGATGAGCAGGCTGATCCCGTCGCTGCTTGTAAGGCCGATGGCGTGTTTTGTGTCGAATATCATCTCCACAGTACCGTCAAAGGGAGCATATACTCTTCCTTCCGCAGGCTCGATCCCTACGCCCTGTCCCATGGCCCCTGAGCCAAACGCTTCGTCGGGAACATCAGAAAGCGGGATGACATTTCCGTGGATCGGGGAATAAACCGTCAGTTCAGCCCCTGCGACTGCAGATGGATCCGGCAGGGCGTCTGTCTCAGGAGTATTCTCATTTTCAATGGTCTGTTCTTCTTTTGACGGTTTATTCGCTTCTTTCGGAATGCCGAACAAAAAGGTAAGCACTGCGGCAAGTCCGAAGGAAAGCGCTGCTCCCAGGATAATGAATACAAAGCTGTCCGCCGTATAGGTAATGATCGTGAAGATTCCCGGAGGCGCATATGCCATTGCTCCTGCATGGAAGAAGGAGAGGAATGCCGCAGCCACAGCGGAGGAAGCCATTGCAATACCAAATGGACGTTTATATTTCAGGTTGACACCGTACATAGCCGGTTCTGTGATACCCAGCACAGCAGAAAGAGAGGCGCTGGCTGCAACCGACTTCATCTGTTTATCCTTCAGGGCAAGGAAGGCGCCGAAAGCAGATCCGCCCTGGGCAAAGTTTGCCGTCAATGCGCTGACAAGGAGCGTGGAAATGCCGGTTTCCGCGATCTGCTGAATCTGCAGAGGCGCAAGGGCGTAATGCATTCCCATCATGGTGAGTAGAGAACGGGTGCCGCCCAGCAGCGCAGCAGCGACAAATCCGCCTATGGAATAGAACCAGTCCATAAACTGGGCGATATAGGTTCCTGCGTAAGATCCGATAGGGCCGAGAATGATCAGTTCCACCGGCACCATGATAAACAGGACGATCATGGATGTAAGCAGGATCTTCAGAAAATCCGGGACCAGTCTGTCGATCCGCTTATAGATCAGGCTTAATACCCAGACAGAGAGGATGATCGGGATCACCGTAGAGCTGTAGCTTATATAGGGAATCGTTATTCCGAGAATATTCAGTCCTGCCACACCGGTCTCCTCGGCCGCGGCGGCTCCGTTTATGATCGTCGGATACATGTAGGCAGCTGCCAGAGCCAGAGCCATATACTCGCTTACCCGAAACTTTTTAGCCGCGCTGACAGCGAGGAAGAACGGGAAGAAGTAGAATATGAGATCTCCGATCATGGACAGAAGCGTTACAAAATCATTGTCTGAAGGCAGAAGTTCCAGTCCTGTGATCAGAGAAACGATTGCCTTGAACATACCACATCCGATCAGGACAGACAGTGTAGGCGCGAAGATGCCGGAAATGGTTTCAATGACGGCACTCACTTTATTTTTCGGAGGTTCCGTGACAGTCGCGTCACCTTCCGTAATATGTACCTGAGCGGATACTTCATCGAAGATCGCATTTACCTTTGCGCCGATCACGACTTGAAGCTGTCCGCTCTTGATCTGGGCGGTGAGAACGCCGTCAAGTTTCTTCAGCGCTTCAAGATCCGCTTTACTGTTGTCTTTCAGGTTAAATCTCAGACGTGTGGCACAGTGCGTCAGTATGGAAATGTTCTGCTCGCCGCCCACATTTGCAATAATTTTTGCTGCAAGTTCTTTGTTGGTCATTTTTCGCATTCCTTTCTTTTTATGTTTTAGGAGTCAGTTCCTTTGTCTAAGATGAAGATAAATCCTGTAGCAACTGCAGAGTCAAGCAAAAAATATGGAAAAGAAAAATTTTTTGCGGTATATTAAATAAAAGGTCTGTTTTGAGAAGTAATATGAAAAAGGGGAGATAAAATTTGAAATACAAGATTGGTGAAGTGTCGAAGATCCTGAATATTCCGGTGGAGACAATCCGGTTTTATGAAACGAAGAATCTGATCCACCCGGAAAAAGATGAAAACAGTAATTATCGCTACTATGATATATGGGATATGAATCGTCTTTTGGACTATAAAAAATATCGCGAGCTGGAATTTTCTCTGAATGAATCGCTGGAGATCATTCAGTCGGCAAGCCTTGAAGGGTTTACGGATAAGCTTCAGGAAAAAATTGATGAAGCTGAGAAAAAAATGAATCTATACCAGCTTAAAATGCTGAAACTTCAGAATTACCGGAATGTCCTGAAAAATATCCCATTGATCATAGGGGAATACCCTATTGTGAAAAGACCGGCAGGATATTATTTTATCAACAGATGGTATCAGGGTGAAAAAATCCGGTATACACGGGCAGATGAGAGCGGAGGATATTTTGAAGAACTGCTCGCGAATTATACATTTGTAGAGAATATATACCGGATCAGAAAAGAATGGTTTGATTCCGACCAACAGGAAGAAGAGTTTGAATGGGGATTTACGATCAAAAAGAAATGGGCGGACGCACTGGAACTCAGAATTGATGAACGGATGAATTATATCGAACCGGTACGATCTATTTATACGATTCTGAAGGCAAAAGAAAAGGAATATTTTTCTCATAAAATGCTTGTGGGAGCTTTTGACTTTATGGAGAAACAGGGATACAGGCTTGCCGGCGATATACTGGGAAATCAGATCGCATCGGTAAGAGAAGGCGATGAGGATGTACGATATATGGAAATATGGATTCCTATTGAACCTGTATGATATCTATGAGGGTTAAGAAACTCGCTGCTCCCGGGAATAAATGACAGAAGGCGTGTTCTGAAACAGGACGCGCTTTTTCTTATGCAGATATGACTTGACTCTGCAGTTACTACAGGATTTATATTTCCGTTTAAGCAAAAAGAAATCTGAAAAATGCGGAGGTAAGTATGATGAGCAAAAAAGAAAACAAGTATGAAAGTCTGTTTGAGCCTCTTCAGATCGGCGGAGTAACCGTGAAGAACCGTTTCTTCCTGTCTCCGATGGGAAATTTCGGACATGTGGACGCGGAAGGAGCTCTGACAGATGAAGGAATCGATTATTATGTAGAGCGAGCCAAAGGCGGGATCGGACTGATCATCACAGGATACTGCATTGCCGATGAGGCGATCGAAGAGGCGGAGACGCCGTCTATCCTTGTTATCAAAAAGAATCCTCTGATATTTATCCAGAAATGTTCTCAGCTTACAGAACGTGTACATGCTTATGGCACAAAAATATTCCTGCAGCTTACTGCAGGCTTCGGGCGCACTGCGAAAGTGGTCAAGGTAAACAAGAAGATTGCTCCTTCGGATGCAGACAATATGTATGATCCGTCAATTAAGCATCGTGCGATGACCACACAGGAAGTAAAAGACATGATCGAATCTTTCGGCAGAGCGGCACAGATTGCGCAGAAATGCGGATTCGACGGAGTGGAGATCCATGCGCTGCACGAAGACTATCTGCTGGATCAGTTTACCATGGAACAGTGGAACCACAGAACGGATCAGTACGGCGGCAGTTTTGAAAACCGCTACCGTGTGCCCTGTGAGATCATACAGAAGATAAAGGAAGTCTGCGGAAAGAGATTCCCGGTAACCCTCCGCTATTCCGTAAAACACTATATGAAAGACGGAAAGACCGGTATCCTGCCGGAGCAGGAGAATACGGTTCCCGAGGCAGGCCGGGATCTGGAGGAAGGACTGAAAGCCGCCCGCTGGCTGCAGGAGGCGGGATATGACGGATTTGACTCTGATATCGGAAGCTGTGAGGCTCATTATCTCAGCCATCCGAATATCTTTACAAAAGACGGCATCTACCTGGATATGTCGGCAAAACTGCAGGAGGCTGTAGACGTCCCGGTTATGGTAGCAGGCCGTATGGATGAGCCAGACATGGCGCTGGACGCAGTAAAAAGCGGAAAGTGTCAGATGATCGGACTTGGCAGGCCGGCTCTGGCAGATCCTTATCTTGTCTCAAAACTGGAAAAGAATCAGCCTGAAAGGATCCGTCACTGCATCTCCTGCAATTACGGATGTATTACAAACATCTTTAACAAATCAACTGTGTGGTGCGCTGTAAATCCCCAGTGTTATGCGGAAAGAAGAAATGCTCTGCGCCCGATTCTGAAAAAGAAAAAGGTAGTCGTTGTCGGCGGAGGCCCCGCAGGAATGGAGGCGGCTCTTATTTCAGCTGTCAGAGGACATGAGGTTACATTATATGAAAAGACAGATCATCTGGGAGGAAACCTTGTCTACGCAGGAGCTACGCTTTATAAACACCATATTCTTGAACTGATCGAGTGGTTTAAAACAGAAATGAACAATCATGGAGTTCAGATTGTCATGAATCATGAAATAACGGCAGAAGAACTGGAAGATCAGAATGCAGATGTTGTGTTTATCGCATCCGGGTCAAAGGCAAGACCATTCCACATTCCCGGAACAGATAAGGACCATGTATTCTATGCCCATGAAGTATATTATGATCAGGAGAAACTGGGTGATAAAGTAACCGTTGTCGGCGGAGGACAGATCGGTATGGAAACCGCAGTATGGCTGGCTAAACTCGGAAAACAGGTATCTGTTGTAGAGTTCACAGATCAGATCATGGGAGGAACAAAGAATACTCCAATCGGCGACATTGAGATGGTACATTTATATGCAGACTATTACGATATACATATGTATATGAATAAAAAAGCAACAGAGATCACTGATAACAGCGTAAAGATTGAAGGGGTAAAGGATGGAAGTAAGGAAGAAATTCCTGCGGATACTGTCCTGATCGCCGTAGGCTATGAGTCTGTGAATAACATTTATCCGGAATTTGTTAAAGACACATCGGTTCCGGAAGTATACAATGTGGGAGACTCAAGCCATGTCGCAAATATTTATTATGCGATTCATGACGCATATGAGCTGGCAAACAATATCTGATTGTAAGAAGTCAAAAAAAATTTTGCTTAAAAAGGTGAAAAGTAAATTATGAAAAAATTTGAATATGTTATAAAAGATGAAATTGGAATTCACGCAAGACCGGCGGGAGTGCTTGTGAAAGAGGCAAAGAAATACGAGAGTAAGATTATACTTTCGGCAAACGGAAAGTCTGCAGAAGCTACAAGACTTATGGCAGTCATGGGCCTTGGGGTAAAGTGCGGTCAGACTGTGACAGTGGAAGTCACAGGTGCGGATGAAGAAACAGCATATAAAGCAATGAAACAATTCTTTGAGAAGAATTTGTAAATGAAAGAAGGGATGCAGCAGAATTCAATTAACGCGCGAATGTGCAATGGTATGAATCTGTGGCATCCCTTTTGTAAAGGGGGCAAATGAAAATGAATATCTGGCATGATATAGATGAAGACAGGGTATTCCCGACAGATTTTATGTCGGTAATTGAAATTTCAAAAGGCAGCAATCAGAAATACGAGCTGGACAAGAAAACCGGAATGCTGTCATTGGATCGAATTCTTTTTACGGCAACGCACTATCCTATGAATTACGGCTTTATTCCGAGGACATACGGGGATGATAAAGATCCTCTTGACGTGCTTGTTCTTTGCTCTGAGCCTATTCAGCCGATGACTCTTGTACGCAGTTATCCTATCGGTGTAATGAAGATTCGGCTGTTAACCGAAGTGTCGTTGGTTCAAGTCCAACAGGGGGAGCTCAGAAAGCCCGTAAATTCAACGTTTACGGGTTTTATTTGTTTTTGTAACATGCCCCTCGGGGGGCAAAATAGACCGTCTGCTGAAAAAAGCAGGCATTAGATTGTTAACCGAAAAATGAACCGGAATTGCGTTGCTGGATGGGTTCCGGTGTGTTGCCCGATGGTAAATTTTATGTTTTACTGTTGGGCTTTTTTTATTTTATCTTGAAGAGAAGGGAGATTGCATGACTGTATTCCGGATAGAGAAGACAAAGGATTTTACGATTATGAGTAATCATCATCTGCGTAATAAGACGTTGTCGCTGAAAGCGAAAGGGCTTTTATCACTGATGCTGTCATTACCGGAAGATTGGGATTATACTACAAAAGGACTGGCACAGATCGGCAAAGAAGGCGTTGATTCCATAAGTACAGCATTGAAAAAACTGGAGAAACATGGCTATCTGACACGCCATCGCATTCGCTATAAAAATGGACAGTTGGGAGACGTTGGATAGTGCGTATATTTTGACATTGT
>DXGZ01000121.1 GCA_019113645.1 Candidatus Mediterraneibacter vanvlietii
TAGATTCACTTAGACCCTGGAGCGGAACCCTGAACATGCCATCAGCCTCAGCAGAATACGTCTTAAAATGCTCCCCTGTTTTCGGAAATATCGTCTCAAAAAGTCAGCGAACCTGATCAACTAAATAGCTGATCTGTTAAAGCTGATTTTCATCCGGGGTGCTGGCAAGCCACTCCTGAACTTCTTCGACGCTGGCTTTCACAGCTTTGGCTATTTTCTCTGTCGTCATCCCCATCATCCCCATTGCGGACAGCCTTTTGGCGGTCTCTTTTGCCTCAGCAGCACGCCCCTCCTCAATTCCGGCGGTACGTCCATCCTCGATTCCAGCGGCACGCCCCTTTTCAATTCCCTCCTGGATTCCAGCAGTACGGCCTTCCTCAACCCCGGCGGCATGTCCGTCTTCCCAGGCAGCTTCCCGCTCCTGCTTCATATGTTTTTCCTGATCATATTCAAAAATACTCATTTCTTTCGCCTCCGCTTTGTGTTTCTTCAGAAACTCTTCCAGAACCCCTTCCGTGATACATTCACCAATCGCACGGTCCACTGCATCCGACAGGGACATGCTTTTGGCATACCTTCGAATTTTATCCGTATAGAGTGCATATTCCTTCAGCGTTCTGCATGCCTCTTTCAGACCGGTATTGTTGTCTCCTGAGATATTGAGCATGACTGCCTCAAGTTCCAGTTTTGCTTCCCGCGACTTTATTTCATACATATCTGACAGTTTCAATACCATCCGCTCTGGTTTCTCTTCTTCCCCATTATAGAAAATGACAAATTCCGGCGGCGGAATCTGTATTACTTTCGTTCCATACAAATTGGCATCCTTTGTCATCCCTGCATAAAGTTTGGAAATATAGAGCAAAAACCGCAGAGGCAGGTTCGGGTTGTAAGTGAACTGGTGTTCATAGAGGGAGAGCCGGCCGTCAATCAGGAAAGAGACGTCATTCTTCATTGTCATGTAGATGGCGTTCTCCAGTGTATTGATTTCCAGAAGTTCCGGATCTGTATAGTGTTTTCCCGTCATTGCATTATACAGTTCCAGCAGATTGTTTTTGTCCTCAAAGAGCATGATAAATACTGTGGATTTAAATGTCCGGTTTACAGTTACAGTGTTTTCATTTGCCATAGAATAGCCTCCTTTTGTTTGTGATGCAAAGAGGCTGTTTCATCCAGAACTTATCCACCGCTCATCTGTATCGGAAAAACCTCTCTGCTTTTGTTGATTTGGGAATTAAAAGCATTGAGATTTTCCTGAATGTGATTAGAACTTTTGATGCGCTAAATGCCTTCTGAGAATAAAAACATGTTGGAAATGTTTAATGCTTTACGGATATCTTAGCACAAAAAAAGCCGTAATGCCAGAACAATCGAAAGATGGGATCCGCTATTTTGTGCAATAACATTTCCAGTGGAAGTAAGTGGGTCCGGAAGCGGGCGGAGTGTTTGGGAAAGGGTATTCTGAGTTCCGGGAAGGTGTGTTTCGTGTTCCGGCAAAAGTCACACTCTACACACCTTTCCGGACTCAGAAAGATCTCTTCAGATCGTCCGCTCCGCTTCCTGCGCATTCCCTGTCGGAAATGTTCTCCGCAAAACAGACGAAGAAACCATAAAACGGCGCGGCTTGAAGTCTTTCACATGCGTAAGACTTACAGGCCGCGCCTTTGTTTCTACAGCTATATTGTTACGAACTTCCCACCTGTATAGAGCAGAAAACAGAACCCCATTGTGCGAACTTTTCTGCGAAGACACAGGTGTGGGAGGATGACTTTTGCCGGAATCCGTACACACCTGTATCTTTGCAGAATACCTCTTTGCAAATCCATCTGTTTTCGGACGTTATGCAACCGGAAGTTAGTCAACAAAATAGCGGACACTTCTTCTCATCCGGAATTTATGTTATTATACAGACAAACACCTGATGTATAAGGAGGTCTCCAAATGGAATACACCAGTCACTATCTTTCGCCCCTCGGCGGAATTCTTCTCTCCGGAGATGAGATCGGCCTGACCGGTTTATGGTTTGAGGGGCAGAAATATTTTGCTCTTCACCTGGATACCGATCACGAAGAGCGGGATCTTCCGCTGTTCCAGGATGCCCGCCGCTGGCTTGACATTTATTTTTCAGGGAAAGAACCTGATTTCAAAATGCCGCTTCACCTGATCGGAACGGATTTTCAGAAAGAGGTATGGGAGATTCTGATGTCTATCCCATACGGTAATACCATGACATACGGAGATATCGCCGGACAGCTGGCAGAGAAAAAAGGACGCTCCCACATGTCCGCGCAGGCCGTCGGCAGCGCAGTAGGCCACAACAGAATCTCTGTGATCATCCCATGCCACCGTGTAGTCGGCACGAACGGCAGCCTGACCGGATATGCAGGGGGAATTGACAAAAAAATCAGCCTTCTCTCGCTTGAGAAGGCTGATATGAGCCACTTGTTTATTCCTGCTTCAAAAGCTGCTCCTTCACATGGCTGATAAACTTCTCTGCAGCAGCCCCAAACGGCTGCTGCCTCTTCCATGCCAGTGCGCAAGTGGCAGTCAGTTCAGGTCTTAGCGGACGGTATGTTATCTTCGTTTTATCCCAACAGGAAATCGAACCGCAGATATTCATGGAATATGCAAGGTGATGATTTGACATGATCAGACTGCTGGAAGGCAGATTGCTTGTAAACAGCACATGCAGCTGATCGTAGTATTCCCCGAACCAGTTGGCGATCTCTCCCTGGATACTCTGACGTTCCGGCAGAATAAGGGGAACATCTGCCAGATCCTGCGGTGTAATGTATTCCTTTTTCGCCAGCGGAGCGTCCGGATGCATAGTGACCACACATCTCTCCTCTCCGGCCATCCGGATATAATCATATTTTCCCAGATCCACAGGCTCAAGCAGAAGCCCGATGTCTGTCAGGCCTCTGTCCATGCGGTCTCTCACATAATCTGCACTTGCGGTATACAGATCGAATGTAACCAAAGGATATTGCTCATGAAAAGTACGGATCAGTTCAGCCAGTTCCTCCACTGCTTTCAAATCTCCGCATCCGATCGATACTGTTCCCTCAATCTTCCCATCCTGTCCTGTCAGTTCATGTTCTGTCTTATCGACCAGTTCCAGTATTTCTTCCGCCCTGCGGCGCAGAAGGAGTCCTTCATCTGTAAGCACGATCTTTCTCGTACCTCTGAGAAACAACTTTACACCCATCTGAGTTTCCAGCTGGGCCAGCTGCCGGCTCAACGTGGGCTGGGTAATATGCAGAACCTCTGCTGCCCGCGTGATGTTTTCTTCTCTGACGACTGTCAGAAAATAGCGCAGTACCCGTATCTCCATATTCCAAACTCCTCCTGCTCTCTGAAATCAATTACCGGTAAGATTTCTCATAGATTGCCGCGCACTCCTCATCGGTCATCTGAACCGGATCTGCCATGAACAGGCCGCCCATGGTAGCACGCGCATTTTTCGCCAGTGTCATGCACTCTTCTTTCTGAATGCCGTAGTCAGACATCTTCAGATCCGCCACACCGCAGGCTTCCTGCAGTTCCACAAGAGCAGTTACGAAATCCATCGGATCTTTTGCGTCCGTTTTTCCCAGCGCCTGCGCCATGCGGACGAAACGCTCGTCACAGCAGTGCTTGTTGATGAAATGTGTGTAATACTCTTTTGAAATCATGATCAGACCGGCTCCGTGAGGGAGATCCTGATGGTAAGCGCTCATGGCATGTTCCATCGCATGCTCGCTTGTGCATGCGCCGACCACCATGGAATAACCGGACATAGTATTGGCAAACGCCACATGTTCCCTTGCTTCCATATCGCTTCCGTCTTTCACTGCGCGGGCAAGGTATTTCCCGATGTTCTCAATCGCTGCCAGCTGTACCATATCTCCCATCAGACTGGTCACGCCTGACATATATCCTTCCGTGGAGTGGAACAGCGCGTCAAATCCCTGATATGCTGTAAATTTCGGCGGAACAGTTGCCATCAGCTCCGGATCTACCACTGCCAGAACGGGGAAGAGGCTGTCCATACCGCCGCATCCGATCTTCTCGTTTGTCTCCGGATTCGTCACCACACCCCACTGGTCAACTTCCGAACCAGTACCTGCTGTTGTTGTGATCGCGATCAGAGGAAGCGTTGGATTAACCAGCGGCTGCATCTTCCCTGTAGACCCTGCCACATAATCCCAGAGGTCGCCCGGCTGAAGTGCATACATCGCCATGATCTTTGCCGCGTCCATTACTGAGCCTCCGCCCAGAGCCACCACAAAATCACAGCCATTGTCCCGGGCGAATCTTCCGCCCTCTTCCACAACCGCTTTCAGCGGGTTGGCGCCGACTTTATCAAAGAGAACCGTCTCTATGCCTGCCTGATGGAGCTCGTTCATCGTACGGTCAAGTGAACCGTTCTCCCGTGTGGATTTTCCATTTGATATTACAACCATTGCTTTCTTTCCAGGCATTGACTGCTCATGAAGATGGTTGAGCTGTCCTGCACCGAAAAGCACTCTCGTTGGATCGAAGAAATTATAACTCATTATCAATACCTCCCGAATCATTATTCTGTCATAGTCTTACGTCACACTCAGTCTCATGCGATCACCCGGAACTCCTTCCACTTCCCGCTCCGGAAGCGGATCCAGAAGAATGCCGCCCGGATCATCCAGTCCCCGCACATGGCGAAAGCGATGCCGATCACACCCAGGTTCATCCATATTCCAAAGAGAATAGAAAACAAGACACGGCAGCCGATCGTTGAGAATATACTGACATACATGGTGAACTTCACATCTCCGGCAGCCCGGAGTCCGTTTGCAAGTGCTCCGGAAAGAGGATAAAACAGGGCGTTGAAAATATTGTGTATAATCACAAGGATCACGACCAGGTCCGCCGCCTCATCGGAAAGCGCATACCCCTGCAGCACAATTGGAGCAGCAATCAGGATCACTCCGTTCCAGAGAACCGAAGCTGCAAATGTAATCCGCAGAAGTTTACGCATATAGTAGTCCGCCGCTTCCGTATCACCGGCGCCCATGCACTGCCCGATCACAGTCACAAAGGCAAGCCCGAGCGCGGTTCCCATCAGGGCAGCTACAGACCAGAAGCTCTGCGCCACGCCGTTCGCCGCGATCTGTACTGTCCCGAACAGAGCGGTAATACTGCTCAATGCTACTTTTGTAAGCTGGAACAATCCGTTCTCAATCCCGTTTGGAACCGCAATTCCGAGAATCCGTTTCACCATGCCCGTATCCCAGCGAAAGATATTCTTCCACTCCAGATAAACGGTTTTTCCCTCCTGATCCTGTTTTCCCTCCTGATCCTGCTTCCTCTCCTGTTCCCGCCTCCGGAAACACAGGATCAGAATCACCACTGCGGAAAAACTCCGGGCAATCAGAGACGGGTATGCAACTCCTGCCACGCCTGCATGAAGCACGAATACACCGACTGCATTTCCCGCGATATTGATCCCATTCGCTGCCAGAGATATATTCATAGTCACTCCGGTCTTCCCCATGCTGCGGTACACAGCCGCGCCTGCGTTGTAAATTGCAATCGCCGGAAACGAATAGGCGGAAATCTGAAGATAGGTCACACACGCCTCCATCACGTCCGCATCCACCTCACCGAACAAAAGCCTTAATAACTGTCTGTTCAAAGCCAGCGAAAAAATCATCGCCGCTGCCGAGAACACTGCCGCGATCATCACAAGCTGACCGGCTGACAGGTTTCCGTTTTTCCTGTCGCGGCTCCCGATATACTGGCTGACCACCACCGCACCGCCTGCTGCCAGTGCGGAAAACAGGTAAATAAATACCGTATTGAACATATTGACAAGTGAGACACCCGACACAGCCGCCTCTCCGGCATAGCTGACCATAAAGGTATCCGCAACTCCCACCAGCACTTCCAGCAGCTGCTCCAGAAACAGCGGAACAATCAGAATCTTCAGGTCATGGTTTGAAAAGATTTTCCTTTCATCCGGTATGGTCCGCGCCGGCTCTGTCAGCCGGTATATCAGTTGCTTCATCAGATCTCCCTCGCAATACAGTATTTTCCGCTCACCGCATTTTCCAATGTCAGTGTGAGTGTAAAGCGAAGTCTTATCATTCGCTCTGCTAAAAGTATAGTTCCTCTGTTCTGATATATCCAATACTTAATCTTAATATAGAATTATGCTTTAAAAGCATAAAAAAAGCAGGCGTTTCACCCTTCACAGAAAATGAAATCACCTGCTGCAATTTTATTTATAATGATAATTATTTATAAAACGCACTGTACAAAGCTTTGCACCGTATATCCAGCATCTTACTTGAAATGACGCTGATTTTCCGGGACCTCTTAATGATCTAAATAGCTGAATTACCTTCAAAATGGAAAAGCAGCGTAACCGCAAAGGTATTTCCCGACTCTTCCGCGGAACTGAACCCATGCATGGCGTTCATCATCTTACGGACATTGTGAAGCCCTATATTTGTACTTCCCTCTGATTTTTTCCGCTCCTGGGCGTCTTCGCTGATCCGATTCTCGAACCTGAGTCCGCCGGATGCCTCCGCATAGAGGGTGCTTATCCTCACCGGCGCGCTTTTATCCGCATATTTCACGATATTAGAGACAAGATTATCCAGGATCCGGCTGATATACTCGTCATTCACACGGATCTTCCGCTCTTCCGGTTCCAGCACGGTCTCCACAGTATATCCCCGCTCTTCCAGGTAAGCAGTCATCTCAGAGAGGGGATCGTAGAATATCTCTTTCACCGTCTCCGGCTCGCCGAACTCTATTTCCGCTCCCTCCGTAACAAGGGCGTACTCAAATATATTATCGGACAGTGTCTTGATCTGCCGGGCTTTCCGCTCAATTTTGTGAATATATGCCTTTATCTGGTCCATGTCCTGAAAATCTTTTTTCTCCAGAATCTCTGTATAGATCATCAGTGACGTAAGAGGTGTTCGAAGATCATGAGACATTTCCGTAATCATCCTGCGATTCGCAAGCATCAGTTCCGCCTCTTTTTCATTGCTCTCTTTCAGTGCCTTTCTCATATTGTCCATGCCTGACGCAAGAAGGGCAAGTTCATCTTTTCCCCGCACTGTAACCTGATAGTCCAGATTTCCGCTGCCCAGAATTTCACATTCTTGTTTCAATCTGCCGATATATTCTACCGTTCTTCTGATCCCGATAATCACAATTGTAATCATCAGAAGAACAGACAGCAAAAGTTCCGCAATCAGGGCATAACTGTAATATGGATAGGAAAAATAACCATATAGAAATATATCCGCAGTTCCATCCGCAAATTGCGCCATATAATAATATTCCCACTCGTAATACTGCCCCTCCGCCGCGGCATCCTCCACTGCGGCATCCGGATAATTTGAATCATAGGTAAGAATTCCGTCTTTATAAACCTGAATTGAGACAATCTTCTGCTGCTTTACCCATTTGGTCAGCTTTTCAGAATCATTTGACACCACCTGATTCTCCGCAATGTATTTTCTGAGATCATCAACATAATCCTCACTCAGTTTTTCAATATATTCTTTGCTTGAGAAACACTCTGTAATAAGTCGGGTGCCCGCATGGTTCAGTACAAAGAAAAAGAGCAGAGCAACTGATGCCGCTACAAGCAGGAGGAACGCCAGTTCAAAATACAGAGAGTTTTTCTTTGATTTAACGTTCTCCACCGAATCGATACCCCTTTCCCCACACTGTCATTATCAGTTGCGGATTCTTCGAATCCTGCTCGATCTTAACACGAAGTTTACGGATATGCACCATCACCGTGGCGTTGCAGTTATAAAAATACGGTTCATTCCAGATACTTTCGTACAGATTCTGCGCGGAAAATATTTTCTCAGGATATTTTATCAGCAAAAGAAGAATATTATATTCAATATCGGAAAGTTCCACGTTTTTCCCATTTACATAAACCTCATTAAATCCTTCATTGATCCGGATTCCCGCACGTTCAATATACGTTTCTTCCTGCTGGACCGTCTCTTCCTTTCCGCGGTATATCTTCCATCGTCTGATGAGCGCTTTCACGCGTCCCAGAAGTTCTGAATAGGAAAACGGTTTGGGAAGATAATCGTCTCCTCCCGCCATAAGTCCGATCAGTTTATCTGATTCCTGAGATCTTGCAGTCAGAAAAAGTACCGGAACATAGGAAACTTTCCGTATTTCTTCACAAGTCTTAAGTCCTGACATTCCAGGCATCATTACATCCAGAATCACAAGATCCGGGTCCTCAGAAAGAAGCTCAAGTCCTTTTCTCCCATTCTCTGCCTCAATAACATCATACCCTTCTCCTTCCAGAAGGATTCTGACTCCTTCTCTGATATCTTTATCATCTTCTACAATCAATATTTTTTCCATGAAATCCCCTGCCTCTGTCGTTTCCCTTATTATCGCTCACAGATCTTAAACATTTCTGAATGAATTCTAAATAAATCTAAAAAAGCTTCAACTCTTTGTCCGTCATCTTCTCTTCTTCCGGAGCTTTCGCACGGCAGCGTTTCATCTTGCTTTCCATATCCGCCACTTTCCGGCTGCTGCTCTGTTCTTGCGCTTTCACAGTAAGCTGCTTCGTGTACTTTATCATCTCGCAGATAACATATATTGCCACAATCACCTCAGTAATCGGCATTGCGAACCAGATTGCGCTTCCCTCGAACACTGCCGGAAGCAGATAGATCAGAATACCGCTGATCACAAGTCCTCGTGCCACCGATGCCACAAACGCCGCTTTCGGCTTCATCAGTGCCTGAAAATAATAGGTCGAAAAAATATTAAGCGGCAGGAGCAGGAAGGAAATCGCATAGCACCTGATAATCGATGGCGCGATCCGGAGCACTTCATCCGTTGGCGACATGAATACACGGATAAATGCATTCGGCATCAGCATACTTAAAACCGTCCAGAGTATACTGATCACTGCCACCGTACCCAGCGCGTATTTCAGTGTTTTCTTTATCCTGTCTCCCCTGCCCGCGCCGTAGTTGGTGGAGATAATCGGCTGGGAAGCCTGCCCCACACTGTAGGCGCAGCACTGGACAAATGTACTGATATTAACAATCACTCCGTAAACCGACAGGGCGTTCGTTCCCAGATAAACCATGATCTGACGGTTGAATAAAATAGTCAGAATTCCCATCGCCACATCGATAAAGAAGGTGGAGAATCCCATTGCCGTGATCTCCCTTACTTTTCTCACAAGCCTCTCCGGTTTTACAAGCCGAAGTGTATTTTTCTTCGTAAAGAAATGTGACAGCATTGCAAGGAAGCTGATCGTGGAACCGATGGCCGTCGCAAGTCCTGCGCCGAATGCTCCCATGTCGCATGTAAATACAAAGAAATAATCTCCGAATATGTTAAAAATACCGCCGGCGAGAACTGCGCCTGTTGCCAGAGCAGGATTCTTGTCATTTCTCAAATATGCCGCCAGCATCTGATTAAACAGGAAAAACGGAATCGCAAACTTGATCGGCAGAACATATTCTCTTGCCAGAGTCAGTGTGTTGTTCTTCGCTCCGAACAGAATCAGCAGGTTACGGTCAAAGAAAATAATAACCAGCCATATGATCGCCGCAAGAATCACAGATCCGATTACCGATACTGTAAAATATTCATTTGATTTTCTGATATCTCCGTCTGCTTTTCCGCGAATCATACTGAACAATACTGATCCGCCGATTCCCATCAGAAGCCCGAAACTGTAAATGATGTTCCAGACCGGCGCCACCACCGCCAGAGCCGCTGATCCTTCCGGACCGTGATACTGTCCGACCATCGCCATATCTACGATAGAATAAATGGAAGTGATCAACGCGCTTCCAAATGCCGCCGACAGATACTTGAAGTAAATCGTCTTGATTTTTCCATTCAAAAAATCCATTTCTCATCCTCCTTCTTATTCGGAAATGACAGCCGAAACAGTCTCATGTTAAATAAAAAAACCGGATAAGGAATAAGCATTTCGCCTATCTCTTATCCGGTTGGTCATTTCCGTTGAATGACTTTCCCTTCGAGGAACAGGGTTCTTCCCCTCCTCTTATCCGGTCGGCTGTTTTCCATGCAGCCGGCCCTCCGAGCCATTAGAAAGTTTAGCATATCATTTTTTCAATGTCAATCAGGGCTTGAGTTTCCGCAGAATTATCCTCATAAGACAAATCTGCTGCGTTTATTATCCACAACTTTCAAAAAATGCCCAAAATATAAGGAATCCTGTTCCTTTTTGATGTAAAATTAAGCTA
>DXGZ01000026.1 GCA_019113645.1 Candidatus Mediterraneibacter vanvlietii
ACGCCATCGTTGTTCTCATCCGCCTTATACTGTGCTGTATACGTTGTATCTTCTCCCGGCACAGTTCCTTTTCCACTCTTATCCAGTCCTTTATCCCAGCCGACGAACACTACCTTGTCTGTATCCGTATCTACCGGTGTTGGTGCCTGAAATGACAGGTTCGGCACCTGATTTTTAAGATTGTATGGTGATGAGATGCCATTCTCAAATCCCTTAGAAGACTCAAAAGATAACGTTACCAACTCATCATTATCCGGTGTTCCATTATTATTTGTATCCTTAGCATAGAACACCTTTAACACAAGAGAATCATCCTCTTTCACTACACCGGTCAACTTAGATTCACCATAATTGATATCTAATGCATACCCCGAAATATCGAGACCTGCCGGTGTCGCATTTGCAATCGCTACTTCTCCTACTGTCGCGTTTTTAAATTCATTAGTAATTTCAGGACTTGAAGGATACTCTCCAATCGCTGTTTCTTTATAATACTCTACTTTATAGTCAGCAACCGAAGCCGCATCTTTCCACTGAGCAACAAATGTAAAGGTTCTATTTTCACCTGCCAGCGGCAGAAGATTAGAATCTACAGTAATCTGATCTCCCGATGTGTAAATATTATCGCCCAGTTTCCATCCGACAAATACAGAGTTTGCTTTAGTCGGTTCTGTATTGGAAACAGTTATTACATTACTGCCGGTTTGAACTGAATATTCTCCCTTATCTATCGGGCTTCCCGCACCACCGTCTGCGTCATACTTGACGCCATACTTTAACGGGTTCGTTTTTAACGTGACCGTTCTGTCTTTATTATCTCCGGAATATCTTGTAAATACAAATGCATATTGACAACCAAGAGATTTTGCATACTCAGCCTGAGTATAGCCACTGCTTATAGCCTCGTCTATGCTTATATATTGACCCTGGTGATGCTCTCCTCCAAGGTCAAGCCCCTCATACCCCGGTTCAACTGCCACATAAAAATATATCTGCTGTCCATAATCTTCAAATACAAAGCTATCACTCAAAGATGCCTCTGTAAAATCCATATCAGGAGCTTTTACATACGCTCTGATACCATCGCTCATCTCCGTGATCGTCACATTACGATCAGCAATGCCGTTCTCGCCTCGTATAAGATATCCTATTTCAAGATTCTGCTCTACATTTGTAATCGTTACTGTATAATAATAATAATAATTTAACACACCATGACTACAATCATTATGTCTCACAGCACTCACAGTCATATCACCTACGGCAACATTGGAGCACTCCCCGTTATTAAGCTCAACTCTCTGACCATTTATTGTAATATAATCAAATGGCTTATTAATAACTTCCAATACCGTGTCGTCATCTGTATAAATTGTAAATGTAGCATTTCCACCATTATCTACGGTATATCCCAGTTGAGTCTCTTCGAAAACGTGTCCCCAATATGTATGCTGGTCATAGTCAGCACTGTTTCCAAGCGGTTTCAACGTCACAGTATAAGACTCAGCCTTCTTTAAAGAGATATTTACTACTGTTTCTGCTTCAGGCATTGTAAAACTGTACACACCTGTAGCTGATGGTTCAAGTTTCTCCTCTCCTACAAAAACTGTATCTACTTCATATCCTAATGCAGGAGATATTGTAAACTCTACGTTTTCACCTGCTTTCGCCTGACTCGGTCCGTTAACTGTTCCTCTGTTTACCTCTGGGCCTACTTTATAAGTAACATTTAATGGCGTTTTACTATAATGAAGAACAATTTCCTTATCTCCTATCAGCTGCGCGGAAGAACCATCCGTACTGTAATACCTATATGTTGTATCACCGATTACATATACTCCAAGAGCAACGATTTTCTGTCCTTCTTCGCCAAGAGTAGCATACTCATATGTATAATTAGGATAAGCTGGGGCATTGTCTGCGATTGTTCCTACCGGCAGATCATATGCTGTCTGTTCATCAACACCCTCTATCTTAACGTTAATAGTTTCATTTGCATATTCTTCTAGCATTCTGGTTAAGGACATATTCGGCATCGGATTCTCATTTGTCTCAGCGCCATCCAGCGCGTCTTCTGCCTCGTCCTCCGCCACAGCTCCATCTGCCGTCTCCGCCGCATCGGCGTCATCCGCATCATCGGAATCATCGCTGTTCTCATCAGCCGGAACTTTATTATAATGAACTTCGACTGTTGTGTTTACTTCCACCTGAAGTTCATAATAGCTGTCCTCGATGAGTTTCAGCTCTTCACCCGTGGTCTTGTTAATCACTTTATCTACCTGATAACCGTCATCGGCTTTTACTTTAAACTGTGCCTTGCCGTTCTCATCGGTCTTCAGTGCAGTGCCGTCCGTCACTTCTGTGTCGTCCATGCGCAGGATCTTCCCGTGTTTCTCCGGCGTGGTGAAAGTCACGTCATAGAGTGCTGCTTCGGTCTGCTCCTGTGAAGTGCCTGTTCCTTCTTCATCTTCTGTTTCTTCTCCGCCTGCTGTTTCATCTCCGGCAGTATCTGACGGAACACCTGCTGTACTGTCCGGCTCTGTCTGGGACGATCCGGCAGCTGCCGCGTCCGCAGATCCCGATGCTGCCGGCTGATCCGTTGGCGTTGGCTGTTCCTGCACCGTTCCGGACGATGGCGTATCAGCTGCTGCGGAACCTGTCACATTGCCCGTGTCCTGTTCCGGCTGCTGATCCGCTGCCGCAGCATCCCCACTGCCAGAAGCATCTTCAGGCGAAGATTCTCCTGTGTCTGTTTTGGGATTTTCAAAAGAGAATGTATCGACTGTCGCATCTGATTCTGACGGTTCTCCACTGGCCGGAGCTGCATAGGCGACATTGGAAACCATCATAGCTGACGCCAGCACAAATGCGAGCAATTTTTTCGTCTTTTTCATCTCTTTCCCCCTCCTTTCTTCATAAATCAGCAGTTCTTTCCCCTTAACCGCTTTGTTATAATATTCTTCAGGGGTGTATACTCTCTTCATATTCGATTTTCAGAAGGCCACACACGCCCTTACATTAACTAAAGACGTAACAAAAGCATTAAAAAGTTCAGCTTTTTTTAAAATTTTTTTAAAAAATGAGCTGTTTTCCTCCTTTTTAAAGTCTATAATAGTAGAGGATGATTGCGAGCTGGTGTTCTTAGATTTTTCAGGTTTTTAAATGGCTTAAAAATCATTTTAGACATAGATGGAGTTATGCATGGATAAACACAGATACATACTTTTAACTGTTAAAATATTAAATATTGTTTTTGTGGTGTTTACAGGAGTGATCGCGTTTACTGAACGTTCTTACTTCATGGGCTGCGTCAGTTTGATTTCATTTTCATTTGCATTGTTTTATTTTTATATTACCAGGCAGCAGGCCAGGGAATACCATCTGCTCTACAGAACGGCATATTTCGACAGTCTGACCGGCATTCCGAACCGGCTGAGCGCGGATCTGTATGTCTCGCGCTGCGGTTCTCCTGACAACATGGCTGTTGCTGTAGCGGACCTGGACGGACTCAAGGCCGTCAACGATACTTACGGCCATGCAGCCGGGGATATTCTGATCCGTGATTTTGCCATTGCTTTTTTTGATGCGGCAGCACCTTTCGGATTCGCCGCCCGCAATGGCGGAGATGAATTTCTCGCCCTCTTCTACGGACCGGATCACACAAAACATGTAAATGACTTTTTACAGCGTCTCACAGAGAAGATAGAAGCAAACAACAGATCCTCGGAATACCCTGTCCAGTACAGCATCGGTTTCGCATCGGGCGAAGATCAGAACTGTTCCACCATCCCGGAACTGATCTCATGTGCTGACAAGCATATGTACCACTGTAAGAAATCAAAAAAAGAAAAAACGTCATCCGCGGAAACCACAGAGTACACCACGGCAGACAGAAAGGAGAGCTGACATACATATGAAGAAGAAAGATTTCCTTCCCGAGCGAATCAATACCGAATCAGACGAGCACTTTACTCCGGAGCAGGAAGATATGCTGCTTCATTCCATATTGACAGACCTTCATATAGAAGAAAGTATTCAGGCTGTCCCGCAAAAAAACATCTACCGTTCAGCTTTCCGGAAAAAATATTTTATGCGTAAATGCCTTGCCGCAGCGTGCGCGGCAATACTCCTTCTCACCCTTATGCCGGGTACTGTTGTTCCGGCACCTATCTCAGAAGTGTCAGCAGCCCCATCACCGGACGCCTCATCCGCACGCGTGGAATTCAGCGTAAGTTCCGCTATTCCGGTGCGTGAAGTCTCCGCTCAGATGAATGACCAGGAGATTCAGGTTGAAGAGACAAGCTATCAGAATTATGCGGTAGACGTACAGGAAAACGGATACCTCCTCCTGGAGGTCTATTCGATCTCCGGCATGTATTCCTCGCACGGAATCGAGATCGACAGCATTGACGATCAGGCACCGGATGTGATTACTCATTATCAGGACAGGGAAACCATCGTAATATCTTTTTCCGATAACGATGGGGTCGGGGTAGACTATTCATCCATATACGGCTACTCGCCTGACACTGGAGTCACTGTCACTCCGCTTTATTATAACGAGAGAACCGGGCAGGTCACTTTTGCTGTTCCGACCGAATCTATGTATATCTATGTTCCGGATAAAAACGGGAATACGCTTACGCTGATGCTATCGGCTGCCCCGGGAAGCAGCAGCTCAGACAGCACGGAAGACGGCTGATCCTGGAAGCAGCCGCTCAGACTGCGCGAGAGAAGCTGATCTCAGAAACAACCGTTCAGACAGCACGAGGCGGAGCCAGCCGCCCCAAAAAAGAGAAAAAACCGCGGATTATCAGGTAAATAAAAGAAGTCTGCGGATCAGATTATAAGGACAGGAAAAAGCTTACTGTTATTTTACGTCAGTGATTCAACCGGCTTTTTCTTGTCCTTTATTTTTATCAGTGGTATACTTATACATAATGTTGGTGTACACAGACGCCAATTTTACTGATAGAAAAGGATTCGTAATTATGGCCGGCAAGAAGTTTAATACTGAGTATTATGAATTCCTCGCAAAACGCATCCGCGAACATGACTGTGACGCCTTTACTGAGCTGTATCACGACACTTGCAGCAGTTTATACCAATATGCCTTTTATTTTCTGAAAGATGCGCATATGGCGCAGGATGCGCTGCAGGAAGTCTACATTTCAGTTTATAAAAATATAAATTCTTTGAAAACAGACCGGCTGCTTTTTCCGTGGATGAAGCAGATTACTTATCATGTCTGCTGTGATTTTTCCAGGAAGAACGCAGCCATTACAAAACACGAGAACCCGGCTCTGCTGGAATCTCTGGCGGATACGCTGAGCGACACATCCGATGATTTCCAGCGGGTTTATGACGAGGATCTCTATAATCTTCTGCAGAAATATCTTTCCGAAGTGCCATATTCCGCTAAAATGGCATTTCTGCTCAGGTATGTCAACGGATTGAAACTCGAGGAAATTGCCGATTTCCTAGACTGCAGCTTAAGCTCTGTTAAACGCTACATCAACACTGCGAAAAAGCATCTCCAGAAAAAGATTTCAAAATATCATCTCTAAAAAAGGAGCACTTATGTATAGAACACATCATCGCCCGGTTGTATTCGGGCTGATTACAGTCCTTCTTGTCATACTCCTTTCCGGCTGCTCAGGAGGCAGCGGCACCGGCTCTTCTGCATCTTCACAATCAGACGGTCCGCTTCGCCCGAACACTCCTGTCATATATGAACCGGATGCCCCCCAGACAGCCGTGATAGGCTCGGAACCGCTGACAGTCGATGTGTCGAATGCAGACCAGGGTTATGTTATGGCAAGATATACCGGATCTGCCGCCAAGGCGAATATACAGATCACCGGAGCAGATGGAATCAATTATAAATATTTTCTGCCCCCTTCAGACTCTTATATCTCGCTTCCGCTCACCAGCGGGAACGGCACTTACGCAATCGACGGGTATGAAAATATCGCCGGATCAGAATATATTTCCCTCTTTCGGGAGAGCATTGATGTGACGATCTCAAATGAATTTCTTCCGTTCCTCTATCCCAGCCAGTATGTAAATTTCAATGCGGATACGGAAGCAGTCGCCACGGCGTCTGAAGTTGTAAGCAAAGCTCATTCTGATCTGGATGCCGTTGCTGACATCTATCATTATGTTATTGAAAATGTAGTTTATGATGAGGAGAAGGCGGCGACAGTCACCTCCGGCTATCTGCCAGATGTGGATGAGACCCTTTCCACCGGGAAAGGGATCTGCTTTGATTACGCAGCTCTGACCACGGCGATGCTCCGCTCGCAGGATATCCCCACCCGGCTGGAAATCGGATACTCGGGAGATATCTACCATGCGTGGATCAGCGTCTATGTGGATGAGGTCGGATGGATCGATGATATTATCGAATTCAGCGGCGACGGATGGACAAGGATGGATCCGACTTTCGCTTCCAGCAATGACAACAGTGAAACCGTTCTGAAATATATTGGCGACGGGGAGAATTACACAACCCAGTATATTCGATGAATCGAAAAATAAAGCGCTTTTAGAAAGGAGCACTATGAAAGCATTAACAAATACGGAATTAATCACATTCTGCGGACAGCTCGCCCTGATTCTCCGCTCGGGCATTTCCACACTGGAGGGGCTCTCTCTTATGCTGGAGGACACTCCGGAAGGAGAAGGCCGTGAGATTATACAAACCGTCCTCTCCGAGATGGAGCTCACAGGAAATCTGAGCCAGTCTCTGCAGACTGCCGGGGTATTCCCTGATTATATGTGCAGTATGGTGGAGATCGGCGAAATGTCCGGAAAACTGGACGACGTCATGAATTCACTGGCCGAGCATTACCGGCGCGAGGAATCATTATCAGCTACGATCCGAAGTGCGGTGGCATACCCGCTCATCATGATTGGAATGATGGTTATTGTTATGACGGTACTGATTGTGAAAGTCATGCCTGTATTCCGACAGGTGTTTGAACAGCTGGGCACCGGAATGACAGGTGTTTCGAAAGCCATCCTTGACTTTGGCAGCGCCCTCGGCAGCTACAGTATGGTATTTCTTGTGCTGGCGCTGATTATTGCCGCTGTATTTGTATGGCTGTTCTTCACCAAAAGCGGAAACCGCCGCAGAAAAACAATGTCATATAAATTTTTCCTCACCAGAGGACTTTCCCGGAAGATCGCATGTTCCCGGTTTGCCAGCGGAATGCATCTGGCACTTGGAAGCGGCCTGGATGTGGACCAGAGCCTGGAGATGGCAGCGCGCCTGGTGGAACATCCGGAAGTGCACGCCCAGATTGAAGAGATCCGGCGCCTCACTGCTGAGGGATCCGGTTTTACGGAGGCAGTGACTGAGACAGGAATCTTCTCCGGCGTTTATGCGCGGATGCTTTCTATCGGCTACCGGGCCGGAGCTCTGGACGATGTGATGGGACGGATCTCGGAACGCTGCGATGAGGAAATCGAAGCGCGCATGAATATACTGACTTCGAGGCTGGAACCCACGCTGGTTGCGATCCTCTCGATCGTTGTGGGAATGATCCTTCTCTCTGTCATGCTTCCCCTTATGAGCGTTATGTCTAATATCGGATAGCAGGAGGAATACTATGAATCGATTTGATAAAAAGTCCGGAAGATTCCGGGTGCTTAAAGGGCTTCTCCCGGTCGCTGTCTTCTGCGTGGTAATCGGCATATTTCTGTCCGGCGTCCGCTCTGTCTCCGGAACAGCCGCCGAACAGGAGGCTGACGGTCTCCGCAGGGCGGTGATCCGCAGCGCTGTCCTGTGTTATGCGCTGGAAGGATTTTATCCGGACACTCTCGCCTATCTGGAGGACAACTACGGAATCACGTATGATGAAGACAAATATGTCGTGTCCTATGAAGTGATCGGTTCCAATCTGATGCCCGACGTCATGGTTATACCGCTGGAAGAGGAGGGAATGCCATGAGAAGAAAAACACATGCCAGAAGCTCCCTGATGGACTTTCTGTTTACTCTGTCTCTGTTCTGCGTGTTCACTGCCACTGCTTTTCTGGTGGTGATGATCGGCGCAAACGCCTACCGCTCCACAGTACAGCACATGGATGACACCTATTCCACCCGCACTTCTCTCGCCTATGTGACAGAGAAAATCCGGCAGCACGATGAGGCGGGCAGGATATCTCTCACAGAAGTCAACGGCTCAACAGCCCTCCTTCTGCATGACCAGACCGGAGACGCTGCCTATGAGACTTATATTTATCCGGACGGGGATTATATCTGCGAACTGGTTCTCCGGGAAGGGGACGAGTTTTCTCCTGACAGGGGGGATCCGGTTGTACGGGTAAAGAATTTCTCGATCGAAGAAACCGGAGACGGATTTCTGAAACTGTCCGCAGAAGACAATGACGGAAATTCTGTTTCTTTTTTCCTCCATTTAAGGAACGACGAAAGGATCTGACACTGATATGAACCGCTTTAAAAATTCAAATTCCAGCCTGTTTTTAATCGAGCTGATCATTGCGATTCTGTTCTTTTCCATCGGGAGTACAGTCTGCGTGCAGGCTTTTGTCAGAGCGCATCTTTTGAGCCGTTCGGCGCAGGATCTAAGCTTTGCCTCGGCACAGGTCTCAAGCGCAGCCTCTGTTGTAAAGTATACAGACGGCACGTACGAATCTGTCTCCGTATATTTTCCGGAAATAGAGCGCGCAGAGGACGGCGGCGACAGAGATCTTGTTCTCTATTATGACGCCAGGCACACTCCCTGTTCCGCTGAGGATGCAGAATATACGATGAGCATCCGGACCGACAGCTCAGGACTGGCATCGGAGAGCCGGATTGTCATGCAGGATCAGGATGGGGAGACACTGTATGAATTAAATCTCCGCTATCCGGCAGACGGGAGGGATGAATCATGAACGAACAGAAAAAGAAACCGATCATCGGTATCGGAACCACGTCCATCGTACTGATCTTTGTCATGCTCTGTATGCTGACATTCTCCGTGCTTTCGCTTGCCACCGCCCAGGCTGATCTCCGCCTGAGCCGGAAGAGCGCGGAGCGGACAACTGCCTATTACGATGCCGAGAACCGTGCCAACGATATCCTTCTCTCAGTGATTGACTGTATCAACACATATCTGCCCGCTTCTTCAGAGACATCCGCAGCCCCCGCCGGCGAAACATCTGCGGACGCTTTTTACACAGCGGTTCGCGGAGATCTGGAAGGAAGGGACGGAATCAGTTTCACGGACGATTCGCATCTGAAATATGACGTTGCCCTCGCAGACGAGCAGATACTGTGTGTCAGCATTGAATTGTCCTACGAAGGATTTTCAGACGGACAGCATTACAGGATTCTCTCCTGGAACACGGAATCGACTCACGAATGGAATAACGAGACGCCGCTTCCGGTTCTGTAATAAATATCAACGTCGAAATCTGTACTGTCAAAGAGCTTATTCTACACGAGATAGGAGGTATCTACAATGAACGCTCTTGATTTTCTTACACAGACAACACAGCTTGGCGCTTCGGATCTTTTCATCGTATCCGGGCGTCCGCTCTCCTATAAAAAGGGAGGGAATATCATTCTGTTTGATGACCAGCGGGTCATGCCTGACCGCACAGAAGAACTGATCCGGGAGATCTATGAACTCGCCGGAAACCGTGACATCGAACGCTTCCGGCAGACCGGAGACGATGATTTCTCATTCGCGGTTCCCGGGCTGTCGCGTTACAGGGTGAGCACTTATATGCAAAGGGGCTCCATGGCTGCTGTGATCCGTGTCATTACATTCGAGCTGCCTGATCCTCAGTCTCTCGGAATCCCTGACAGCATCATCAACTTAAGCGAGCTGAACAAAGGACTGGTTCTCGTGACAGGACCTGCGGGAAGTGGAAAATCCACCACCCTCGCCTGTATCATCGACGCCATAAACCGTACGAAGGAGAAACACATCATCACTCTGGAAGATCCGCTTGAATTTCTCCACAGGCATAAAAAAAGTATCGTAAGCCAGAGGGAAATCAGCTCCGATACAGAAAGCTATGTAGTTGCCCTGCGCGCCTCACTCCGCCAGAGCCCTGATGTAATTCTCCTCGGAGAGATGAGGGATTTTGAGACAATCTCCATTGCAATGACAGCGGCAGAGACCGGACACCTGGTTCTCTCCACACTCCATACGCAGGGCGCTGCCAATACCATCGACCGAATTATCGATGTATTCCCGCCCAGCCAGCAGCGGCAGATCGCAGTACAGCTCTCCTCTGTACTGCAGGCGGTCGTATCACAGCAGCTCATCCCCGGAACGGACGGAGAATCTCTGATCCCGGCTTTCGAGATGATGACAGCTACACCTGCCATCCGGAATATGATCCGGGAAAATAAAATTCCTCAGATCGACGGAACGATCTACTCTTCCGCCGCTCCGAATATGTTCTCGATGGATACCAGCCTCCAGAAACTGTACCAGGCCGGAAAGATAAGCGCTGACGCAGCGCTTGCCCATGCGTCTAACCCGGAAATGCTGAAGCGGAAACTTTAAAAAGTTTCCGCTTCTTCTTTCTTTTCTATCTCAGTTCTTTTATCTCGTCTCTTCTGCTTTATCTATGCGTTCTCATCAGCCGGCTTCCAGCATATGGTCCAGTGCCTGCAGAAGCCCCGGATTAAACAGACCGCATTTTCCCTCATGAATCATGGCAACGGCTTCCTTCTCCGGAATCGCCGCCTTATACACACGCTCGTTCGTCAGAGCATCAAACACATCTGCCACAGATACAACCTGCGCCCATATGGAGATCTCGTCCCCTTTCAGGCCGTCCGGGTAGCCCTTTCCGTCCCATCGTTCATGATGGTGACGACAGATATCATACGCATACCGGTACAGCTGGTTTTCCTTATACTGGGGAATCAGCTCCAGAATCTCACACCCCTTGATCGTATGCATCTTCATAACATCATACTCTTCCGGAGTGAGTCTGCCCGGTTTATTCAGAATCGTATCACTGATTGCAATTTTCCCGACATCATGCATGATCGCCGCTGTGGCAATCTGTCCGATCTGATCATCCGTGAACTCATACTTCACCGGGTCCATTCTCCGCAGTTCTTCCAGAAGGCGCCTGGTCAGAACACTGATGCGTTTGACATGAGTTCCAGATTCGCCGCTCCTGAGCTCGATCGCTGTTGACAGCGTCTCGATAATAGCGTAATTAAGCTTAAAGATCTCCTCCTCCTGTTCACGGATCTGAAGATGCTGTACTTCGACTTTATTGCTGAGCCGTTTTCTCGCGCGAAACAGCTCCAGTACACTCTCAACTCTTCGTTTCACAAAGTAGGGTACGATCGGTTTTTCAATAATATCCATAACTCCCATATCGTACCCGATGCGCATGCTCTTGTCTGAACCGTCCGCAGTGATCAGAAAAACAGGGATCTTCCCTCCGAATCCAGCCTCGTTGAACTTCTGCATGAATTCAAAACCATCCATCACCGGCATCACGATATCCAGAAGCACCGCCGCAATATTACTGTCCGGATCCATGACAATATCCAGAGCCCGCTGCCCGTTCTCCGCCTCCACGATCTCGTGCTCCGCGCGAAATGTCTCGCACAGTATGGCACGGTTGATCTCCTGGTCATCAACAATCAGTATTGTATCTTTTTCTGTTTTATCCTGTGTATTATATTCCGCCATTTTATTTATTCTCCCTGGCTCATTTTCTGCAGAACAAACACCATCTTCTCATATGCCTGTCTGCACGCTCCAAACAGAACTTCCATATCATCCTGAGCGGCAGTTTCATCTGTGCGCACTGCCTGCACGATGTCCGCGCATCTTCCCGACAGATCATCCAGCCCCAGATTGGCGCTCACACCTTTCAGCGTATGAGCCGCGCGCTCGACTGCCTTCAGATCCTTTTCCCTGACCGCGTTCTCCAGTGCGGGAAAAGTCGGATCCGTAAGCATTTTATTCAGGAATTTTAAATATAATCCTTCGTTGCCTGCGAAGCGCTCCAATGCGGCATCCAGATTAATCCCAAGTTCTTTTCCGGCTTCTTCCAGTGTCATATGAAGCCCTCCTTTCCTCAACACATTCGATTATATACGAAAGCGACTGTTTTTTCAATGAACGCGGCTCCTTATATCAACATTTATTTCTATTTTTACTGATAATTATTTCCGTTTTTCCTGTTATTTATTCCCATAGCTTCAATTGAACAAGCCGGCCCTGTCTTTACGGCAGAACCGGCTTGTTTACGCCTGTTTTGAATATTGGGAATCTACATTTACAACACAATGTCATCAAGCTTCACAAATCCGGATAACGAGTAGGACTCTACGGTATTACCGGATACGAGATAAAATGTATCATCCACATACATCCCCCGGACACTTCCGTATCCCGGCATCTCTCTTGAGAACACTTCGCTGAATCCGTTCTCATCATCATAGGTCAGTACAGTATACTGATTGCTGCTGCCATATGCCAGGAAACCAAACAGGTTCTTCTCTACATCCACAAACACGGCCTTGTAGTCATAAGCCACATCAGTTCCGTACATATCTTCCAGTACATGGACATCGGTTTCCTTCACATCAGACGGATCAGAGATATCAAACATGGAAACCTTGACTCCATCTGTTGTAACGCTCTCATCATCCACATCCATTCCTATGCCAAGCAGTTTCCCGTCACCATAGGGATGCAGGTACTCGGAGAATCCCGGGATCTTCAGCTCCCCGATAATCTGCGGATTCGCCGGATCAGAGAGATCCACGGAGAAGAGCGGGTCTACCTGCTTAAATGTAACGAAGTATCCCGTATCTCCCATAAACCGCGCTGAGTATACGCTCTCATCCGGTGCAATGTCATGAAGCTCACCCACTGTCTCCAGCTTTCCGTCCAGAATATAGAGGGAATTCGTTTCCACATCCTCCACGCCGCCTGTCAGCGCCGAATCATCAAACCAGCCGTTCCCGCCGCCTGACTGAATCGGCGTCACTGTTGTCACAAGCCGCAGATATCCTTCGTATTCATCAATGCTGAAGGAATCATTTAAAGTGCCATCAATAGTTGTCTGCGCCACTCCCTCAAGCACTCCGTCCTTGTAGGAGACTTTCCGGATACAGGTCTGCGTCACATCAGCATTATCCTCGCCATAATATGACTCTGCCACGTAAATATTATCAGCGCTCACATAACAGATTCCGCCGGTTCCAAAGACCGCCTTGCTGTCCACCTTTTCCGACGGATCTTCCAGCGCAAAGGAGCTGATCACCGTATACTGGCTTCCTGCCATACGTCCAGGCATATAGATCGCTGACGCTTCCAGTATCTTCCCCTGAACCGCCGGAACATACCCTTCCATATTCGTCCGCGGGGCCGCAGTATCCGCATAGAAATTACTGAGCATGTAAATATATCCGTCCTTCGCGCGCATGGTACTGTAATTTCCGCTCTGCGAAATCGTATCCAGTTTCTCAGGCTTTGCAGGATCACTTACATCATACACATCCACACAGGCAAAATCGCGGTAATATCCGTATCCATCCTCGCCGTCATCATATTCCGTTCTCTGATAGAACACCGCAAGCCTGCCAGCCTCAGCGTAGAGTTCCGTGATATAGACGTCATCCAGAGACTCAATCCGGATCTGCGAGAGCTCTTCCATCTCTTCCGCATTGATCCCCACGATCTCCACGGCTTTCCCATTCACAATATACAGATTCTCCCCGTCTGTCTTGACGATATCACCTTCCGCAACACCTTCTTCCCGGACATTAGTGTCAGAATAGGATCTGCTCCCGTCTGATGCGCCCCCGGCATAGGAAGACGCACTGCCCGACTCCGCGCCGCTGTACAATCTGTCATAATCCGCTATTGCCAACTCTTCACTCCCCCCTGTATCATAGCTCGCGCTGCTCTCCCATTCTTCCTTCTGAACCTGAATGGAATCGTAGATCTCATCATAATCCGCAGCTGCAGTAAGCCCGGGAGCACCACTCATTTCCATCATCGCTTCGTCTGTATCTGTAATATCTGTAATTCCGCCGCTTTCCGCCGCTGTTCTGTTCTCCGCCGCGTCATCACCTGTCCTGTTATCATTTCTGTAAATCTGTGCTGCTCCAACTGCAATGCAGAGACACGCTGCTGCCGCTCCCACATAACGCAGCAGATACTTCCTTCGACGTTTCTTCGCCTTATCTCTCAGAAGGTCCTCCACAGCTTCCGGTTCAAGAGGCGGGGGAACCTGCACATCTTCTGCCATGATCCGGATCTCATCCTCCAGTTTTCCTTCGTCAAGTTTTTCTTCTTCCGTTCTTTCCGCTTCAGGTTTTCTGTCTTTATTATTCTGCTCGCTCATTCTATCCATCCTCCTCTCTGTTTGCGAATCAATCTGCTGTCTGCAGGATCACTCTCATCTTCTCCAGAGCCCGGCTCTTCCGTGAACGGACCGTTGCTGCGTTTTTATCCATCATGCGGGCAATCTCATCACTCTTATATCCCCCGAACACCGAAAATACGATAATGGCGCGTTCCTCCTCATCCAGAGATTCAAAAGCAGTCCGTATATCATGGCGCTGTACGTATTCGTTTTCATGTAACGCATTCCGTTCTTCAAATTCCGCCCCGTTTTTCACTGACGAAATAATCACCGTCTCTTTCTGAGCCTTTTTCAAAATCTGTCTGCACCGGTTCCCCAGAATCGTAAACACCCAGCTCCGGAAAGACTCTTCCTTCCGGAGACTGCCGATATGCTCATACGCCGCTACAACAGTCTCGCTCACTGCATCCTCCGCATCCTGGGGATGTCTCGTCATGTAAAGAGCGAACCTGTACATATCTTTATAAATCCTTGAATACAACTGGGAAAAAGCCTTCACATCCCCATGTTTGGCCCTGCGGATCAAAGCAGACTCCGAACTGTTATCATAATCATACATTTGCACCCCTCCTCCCGTGCTTTGCACTGTGCGTTATGTATCTGTATTTATAAGAGTATTATAAGATAGATTTTGTTGCATGGAAATCTGAGTTTGTCAAGCAGAAAACCAGGGTAGAATAAGTACGAAATCCGCAGGAGATAATTTTTGAAAACGTATTCTGCGGGAAGGGGATACCGGATTCGGCTCCGGCATCCCCTTCCCTCCGAAAGACATCCGAGAATTATCTCCCGCGGATTTCTACGCTGTTCTAACCGGTCAGTTTCCTGTTCAACATACTCGCGATTTAGAAGCCAGACAGAACCGGCAGGATAATGACTAAGATCTATGAATTCAGACAGTCAGTTTTAAACAATGTTGTCAGGTTTAAAAATTTATAGCTCTTAGTCGATACCTTTCCGACTGCGTCCGTGCTTTTCAAAATCTGCATTTGCTCTGACTCTTCCGATTTGGAGAGCGCAGAGAACTGCGGAGTATAAGCATGGAACGATTTTCAAAGGGAAGGGGCGTTGGATTTGGCGACTTCGGAATGAGGCTAAAAAACTTAAAACCTGGGAAATGATGTTAATCGGGCAGATGGAATTGTTTGAGTGAAACGAGTTGTCCATCTGCCCGATTGTTTTTAATCATTTTTCAGGTTTTCTAGTTTTTCTTGCCTCATGGAGCGGAGCAAAAGACAATGCCCCTCCCCTTTGAATACGTCTTTACAAACTTTATTCCGCAGTTCTCGAACGATTCTCCTGCTTGAAAGAATCAGACAAGCTCAGATTTTACAGTCTCTCACTGCTCTCGTTCATGAATTTGTATTCTGCCACTGACCGGTCGAACCCTTTGATATGACGATACAGCCACTCAATCACATTTTTATTGACCTGCTCTACGAATGCCTCAGACGGTCCCTCTTCTTCCTCCAGCATATCGTACAGATCTTTCACTACCTCGCGCAGTTTATCATGTTCTTTTTTATGCTGGTCAATTCCCGGATAGTTGATAGACTCCTGCAGTTTTTCTTCTTCTCCGAAGTGGAACTCCGTGTAGTCCGCAAGGTAATCCAGTGTCTTCACAGCCACCAGTTTATCTTTGCTCGTCTCACAGCTGTCCAGCAGTTTGTTGATCTTGTCGATCAGTTCCTTATGCTGTGAATCAATCATCTCGTTTCCTGTTACCAGACTCTCGTCAAATTCTGCTCTCATGTCAGATTACCTCCTTCGTCATTACGTGCGTGCAGAAATATCCGGTATATTTTATGATATTTTCTGCCGGCGCATTTCAGATGCGCTCTTCCGCTTCTTCCAGTATACACTAAACCTCGCCGTTTTTAAACCTTATGATCATTTCATTTGTCAAACTCTCCATAGAAGTCACTTCCGGGATATCCTCACGGCTGAACCACTCTGCCAGCGCCAGCTCGTTCTGATCCAGGATAATCGTATCATCTCCGTCCAGATCACAGTAAAATCCCATGAGCAGAGTATCGCTGAACGCCCACGGCTGGCTCTTGTAATATCTGATATTCTTTACTTTCAGCCCCACTTCCTCCATCACTTCCCTGGCGACCGTCTGTTCTACTGTCTCGCCGATCTCCGTAAATCCTGCGAGGAGAGCATATTTTTTATAAGCTCTTCCGGCATATTTTGACATCAGAATTTTATCCCCGTTTGTCACTCCTATGATTACCGCCGGACAGATCTTCGGAAATTCCATATTATGGCAGTTTTCACAGTACAGCATGCGTTCTTTTTTATCCGGCGTCATCAGCTTTCCGCATCGTCCGCAGTACTTATGGTTTAAGTACCAGTTTCTCAGCTGATAACCGGTGATACCTGCAAAGGCATGGTATTTCGGCTGTGCTGTGCGGAAAATCTCTGTATTCTCCATTGTAAATTCCGACAACGGTTCCCGATTAATATCCTGCAGCAGATAATAGCGCTGATCATCAACCGAAAACAAATATATGTAATCTTCGTATATCTCTTCATTCAGCCGCTCCAGTTCCCTGAATCGCGGAAAGATAATTCCCTCCTCCGTCTTCCGCACAAGCACCGCATGTTCCTCATAGTACAGTGCAAAGCTGTCCGGCCCAGGCGGAACCGGATTATACTGATTATTTAAATGATATGGTTCGATATCCTGTATCATGGCATTTTCTCCTATAGATTTCTGACTTTGAACTCTCTCTGCGCCTCACGCTTCTGATCCTTCTTCGCAATGTCATTTCGCTTGTCGTACAGTTTCTTTCCTTTCGCCAGCCCGATCTCCACTTTCACGAGGCTGCCGCTGAAATAAACCTGGAGCGGAACCACTGTAATTCCCTGCTCCTTCATCTTCCCGAATATTTTCAGAATCTCTTTTTTATGAAGCAGCAGTTTTTTTACACGAAGCGGATCCTTGTTGAATATATTTCCTTTTTCATAAGGCGAAATATGCATTCCATAGATATACATCTCTCCGTCTTCCACGCGGATGAAAGCTTCCTTTATACTGCATTTTCCCATTCGGAGTGATTTCACTTCCGTGCCGTGCAGCACAATGCCTGCTTCATATTTCTCCAGAATGAAATAGTCATGATATGCTTTTTTATTGTTAGCGATAAGTTTTTTTTCTGACTTTGCCATCGCTCTCTCCTCATCAATCTATTGCTCTATTATTTCAAAATTAACTGTCCGCTGTACTTTATCCGCATCTGCCACGCGCACTCTGATTCTTTGTCCGAGCTTGTAAGTTTTTCCCGTGTGTCTGCCATACAGCTCGTATTCCTGCTCGGAGAATTCATAATGGTCGTCCTTCATATCAGCCACATGAACCAGCCCTTCGACTGTATTGGGAAGTTCCACATAGATTCCCCATTTTGTGACGCCCGAGATCACTCCATCATACTCTTCGCCGATGCGTGCTCTCATATATTCAGCCTTCTTCATTTTCGTCACTTCGCGTTCAGCCTCTTCTGCGGAGCGCTCATGTTCGCTGCACTTCCGAGCCACTTCGGGAAGGATCTCCTCGTAATGGGATATCCTGTTCTCGTTCAGCCTGCCGCGCAGATTCTCCTTTATAATACGATGAATCTGAAGATCCGGATATCTCCGGATCGGTGAGGTGAAATGTGTATAGTACTTTGCAGCCAGGCCAAAATGTCCGGTATTCTCCGTCGTATAGCGGGCCCGCTTCATGGATCGCAGTGCAAGGCGGCTGATCAGATCCTCCTCCGGAGTTCCCTCCACTTTTCCAAGCAGTTTCTGAATCTCCTTTGGCTTCACTTCGTTGCGAACATGAATGTGGTAACCAAAATTATTAATAAATGTGGACAGCTTTCTGATCTTCTCTTCATCCGGCACCTCATGAGTACGATAGAGGAAGGGCAGTTCTCTCCAGAAATACTCCTCCGCCACTGTTTCGTTTGCCATAAGCATGAAGTCTTCTATGATTTTCGTGGCATCGTTTCTCTCGTAAGGCCGGATCTCTACCGGTTTCCCGTTCTCATCAAGCTGTATCTTCGTCTCAGGGAAGTCAAAATCAATGGATCCGCGTCTTCCTCGCCGCTCACGGATCAGATCGGACAGTTCCTTCATCTGCAGGATCATCGGAACGAATTCTTCATTTTCCTTCAGCGCCTGCTCATCGCTTTGGAGAATCTTCTGTACTCCGCTGTAGCTCATTCTCCGATCCACACAGATTACAGTCTCCGCAATTTCATGATCCACGATCTCCCCTGTTTTTGAGATCTTCATGATGCAGGACAGGGCCAGCCGGTTCTCTCCTGCATTCAGGGAGCATATCCCGTTGGAAAGCTTCTGCGGCAGCATCGGAATTACGCGGTCCGCAAGATATACACTTGTTCCGCGCTCAAGCGCTTCCCTGTCAAGGGCGCTTCTCTCCTGGACATAGTTCGTCACATCCGCAATGTGTACGCCCAGGACATAATTTTCTCCTTCCATTGTAAGAGATACGGCATCATCCAGATCTTTCGCGTCCTCACCGTCGATCGTGACCATCTGCCAGTCTCTCAAATCTTTTCTTCCGGCGCAGTCCGCCTCGCCCACTTCTTTTCCCACGCGCACAGCCTGATTCAGCACCTTCTCGGGAAATTCTGTCCGGATTCCGTAATCCATAACAATGGAAAGAATATCCGTTCCGGGATCATTGATATGCCCGATAATTTCAATGATTCTCCCTTCCGGTTTCGCGTGTTCCCCGCCATAGGACGTCAGTTCCACAACAACCTTATGCCCGGTCATTGCTCCCATTTCTTTCCCGGAAGGTATATATATGTCATTCAGGTATCTCTGATTATCCGGCCGGACAAATCCGAAATTTCTGCTCTTCTCATACAGGCCGACGATCTTGCGGACCGTATGCGAAAGGATCCTGACGATCTTTCCTTCCCGCCGTCTCCCGGAAGGCGCGGCCGTTATGATATACTCTACCTCATCCCCCTGGAAAGCTCCAAGCATATTATCCTCCGAGATAAATACATCCTCTCCTCCATCCTCGGGCGCGACAAATCCAAATCCCCTGCTGTTCGCCTGGAAAATTCCTTTATAATGTTCAGCATGGCCTTTGCTGTACTTCCCTCTCTTGGAAAGCGCAACTTTCCCTTCCTCGACAAGAGCATCGAGTATCTCCTTCAGCTCATCTCTCTGTTCTCTCGGAATCTGAAGCACAGCCGCTATCTCCTTTACCTTCATCGGAACGTAAAGATCATCGCAGATGAAATCATAGATTACTTTTTTTCTTTTTTCAAATGTCTGATCCATATCAAAATCTCCCCGTGAATTTCCTGCAGAAAAACATAAGCACTCTATATCTGTATAGAGTGCTTACGTAATTATTATCTTCCGATATAGTGCATTTGATACTAACTAAAGATACCCAGATTCAATACTACGGCAAGTACCATAAAGAGTACTGCGACAACACGGGTAACTTTTACAAGCGTACCTTCCATTGAACGTCCTTTGTTATGTCCCCAGTATGTGTCCGCAGCTCCGCTGATCGTACCAAGTCCGGCCGATTTTCCTTCCTGCAACAGAATAATCGTTGCCAGCGCAATGCAGTCTATAACAAAGATGATCGTTAAAACAATCTTCAGAATATCCATTTCTACACCTCCTGCAGATAAACAAGCATTATTCTATCACAGTTATCCTCTCTTTGCAAGGTTTTGTCAGAAAATCCCAAATATCTTCTCACGAAAAGCCCCATAAAGAGAGTCATAATCCGTATATTCAATCTTACTGTCCTTAAACCGTCTCCCCCACTCATCACGAAGGTGATCTGCTATTATTTTCGCATCCTTATGCTCTGTCATCAGAATTGCCGGGAACACGTAGTAGATCATAAAAAAATTCAGATCCATCTGTACAACTCCGTCTATGCGGCCCTTTTTCGGCGATGTATAAGCCTTCTCCACCTGCTCCGAAAATGTTTTTGCGATCTGCTCCGCCGCATCCGCCTTATCCTCCGCCTGATCCATTACCATGGTCATCTCACGGAAATAATGGCCGTGCTGTGCAAGAAACTCCTCCATGTTTTTCTGATAAGAAGCCTTTTTGAGTTTTTTCATCATCGGCTTCATATTTTCAAATAAAATTTCCACATGATCCAGCATATCGTGTCCTCCGTTCGTTTCTCTTATTCTGTCACTACGCCCTTCTGAAGCATGATATTTGCGTAAAGCGCGGATTCTCCGGTGGCAATGATCGCGTACACTTTCTTTGCTTCCTCATAAAAAGCAAAACGCTCAATGTTTCCTACCACAGCGTCTCCCCGATCATCGTATTTGCGGATAATCTCTTTATAAGTATCCCAGATCGGTGTCTCCACATCATCTCCAGGCATCACTTCCATCAGATTGACCGGATGCTCCACATAGGTGTCCAGCGGAAACACCTGCAAAATCGCGTCCAGAAGTTCCGGCACACCATGCCCGTCACAGCGAATCACAATCGCATCTTTTCCCATGGACTCTGCCGGGAAGTTTCCATCCGAAATTACAAGTCTGTCGCTGTGTCCCATCTCAGCCAGCACTTTCAAAAGCTCAGGTGATAATATTTTCGGGATTCCTTTTAACATAGTATGTCCTCCTCGTATTATAATATTTTTTCTTTTAAAAAGGAACCGGGAATTTCCCGATTCCTTTCTTTTAAGATGAAACCACTGCCGGTCTCACCTTGCTGCACGTTTTGTTTTAACCCACTTCTAATAATTTAACAGTTTTAATTAGTCGTAGAGGTTCGGAGCGATATCGTCCTCGTTCATGTTCTCTGCATCGTACCAGTAAGCGTCTGTAGCAACGTCAGATACTTCGTTTCCTTCGCAGATATCATACAGAGCTTCGATAGCAAGTTTTCCCTGATCTACAGGAGCCTGTGTAACCGCACCAACAAGTGTTCCGTCAGCAACTGCTGCTTTGATTGTAGCACCCGCGTCAAATCCTACACCAACGATACCTTCGTCCGGAGTAGCTGCAAGTACGCTTAAGTTCTGGTTAGCTGTAAGAACACCCTCAGCTGTAACCTGGTTAGAACCGAAGATTGCGATTGTGTCTTCTTTGTTCATGATGTTGGAAGCCTCAGTAGCGGACAGCTCAACTGTTGTCTGAGCCGGTACAGCTACCTCGATGATAACGTCTGCTGATCCCTCATCACCGTTGTTCTCAACCTGGTCTACATAGTACTGGTTTCCGATAACTGCTACTGTCTTTCCGTCAGCCTCGATGAGCTCTTTCATCTTGTTGATGAATCCCATTCCACGTCCGGAAATGTTAGCTGATGTAGCATCCTGGTTTACTTCACCGATACGAACCGGCTCTGTTGCGTTCTTGATGTAATCGCCGATTACTTCATACATGTTCTCAGCTGCTACAGCACCTGCTGCTTCGTTGTCTGTAGCCATTGTAGCGTATACGGATCCCTCCGGAGCATCCGGCACACCTGTGTCGAAGCATACTACCGGGATACCAGCGTCAAGTGCTGACTGAAGAGACTCAAGAACTGCGTCCTGGCTGTTAGCTGCAAGAGCGATTCCGTCCGGAGCCTGGTTGATTGCGTTGTTCAGCATGTTAACCTGGTCAGCGATATCGGACTCGTTGTTCGGTCCTGTTGTATTAACTGTAACTCCGAGCTCATCAGCTGCAGCCTCTACACCTGTGATTGCTGCCTGACAGTATGTAGACTGGAAGCTCTTTACTACAACTTCAAAGTGGTATCCGCC
>DXGZ01000122.1 GCA_019113645.1 Candidatus Mediterraneibacter vanvlietii
AAACCTGCTAAAGACAGGATTGAAAATGGAACAACTCACTTCGTTCAGACAATTTCCATTTTCAATCCAACGCAGTTTTCCCGCTCATTAACTTTTTCAGATTTCCCCCGCTATATATTTGCATGCCGCCAGTGCTGCCACAGCACCATCCGCGGCAGCTGTTGTCAGCTGTCTGACTTCTTTGGTCCGGCAGTCTCCGGCTGCGAAGATTCCCGGGTGGGAGGTGACGCAGTCCTCGGCTGCGAGGATGAATCCGTTTCCATCCAGTTTGACTGTGTCGGCGAAGATTTCATTCTGAGGAATCTGACCGACAGCGATAAAGACGCCGGAAACTTCGAGTTTGAATTCTTTTCCGGTTTTCTTGCTGTTCAGGATCAGGCGCTCGACAACAGTATCTCCGATAATCTCCCTGACAGTTGCGCTTAATATGAATTCTACATTTTCTTTTTCACGCAGTCTGCTGACGATCTGCTCTTCTCCGCGGAATTCTTCTCTTCTGTGTATCAGGTATACTTTGCGGCAGTAATTGGAGAGAAATTCTGCGTCCTGCAGTGCAGTGCTCCCTCCGCCCACGACTGCTACATCCCTGCCGCGGAAAAACGCGCCGTCACAGGTTGCGCAGTAGGAGACTCCGGCGCCGGTCAGCCGTTCTTCATTTGGCACGCCCAGGTGGCGGTGGGTCACGCCGGTTGCCAGAATAATACTTCTGCACTGGTATTCTTTCCCGGATGTCTCAATCACTTTAACTCCGCCTTCTTCCCGGATACCGGTCACCTGTTCCATCACTGTTTCTGCGCCGAGTTTCACGGCCTGATCCAGAAGATTCATTGAAAATTCAGTACCGCTTACGCTGGCAATGCCCGGATAGTTTTCCACATTTGGCGATGAGGTGATCTGTCCGCCGAATGTGCCTCCTTCAATAATAAGTGTCTGTTTTCCTGCGCGCTGGCCGTAAATGGCAGCAGTCATTCCGGCGGTTCCTCCGCCGATGATTCCAATATCATACATAATCTATACTTTCCTTTCTGCATATGCTTTTATATTTGAAGCGTTGGCAAGCTTTGTCACCTGTCCGTCTCTTACAAGGATCAGAGTGGGGGCCTGCATGACGCCGTATTTTTGTACCAGATCCCAATTTTTCTCAGCATCTATGACTTCGTAGGGAATGTGAGCCTTCTCCAGCGAAGCCGCGGCTGCATGACAGTTGGGACATGTGCTGGTAGTGAACAAAAATGTTCTGGGGCTCCTGCCGTCAGCAGACAGCGCTGCTCCCGATGCTGTCTCAGCAGCAGAAACCGGATCTGCTGTCAGGGCAGACGGCGTTTTCGGTCTCATACGGGAATTTGTGATATTATATACTTTACGTTCTTTGTATTGACTCCGTAGATAAAGGATTCAATGCATTTTTTGACTTCATCGTAAGTCAGGCGGTCTGCCTTCACAAATGGGGCGAGATAAGTGTCAAATGATGAAAATGCCTGAGCGCCCGCCCATTCATTCTGCATGATCCCGAGGAAATTCACCATCTGGTTGCAGAGCACGCTCAGATGTCTGGCGGGAGCGGAAGTGATTCTGCCCGGTATTCCGCCGAGTCCTTCCTGAATAAGCTGCTTTAACGACCAGCCGGCGCAGTAGCCGGTAAGCATTGAGAGGTCATGGATGTGGATATCGGCGTTTTTGTGAGCTTTGCCGATCTCGTCATCGTAGATTTCCGACAGCCAGTAGTTTGCCGTGATCGCGCCGGAATTGCTCAGAATCAGCCCGCCCACGGAATAAGTAACAGTAGAATTTTCTTTCACGCGCCAGTCCGTGACTTTCACGTAACTGTCAACGATTTCTTTATAGTCAAGGAGCGTGGAATTCAGGTTGCGGATCTTCTCGCGCTGCTTCCGGTACAGGATGTACCCTTTCGCTACGTCGTCATATCCAGCCTGAATCAGCACGGACTCCACACTGTCCTGTATGTCCTCCACGGAGATAAGACTGTCCGCGATTTTTCCATCTCTTTTTCTGACCTGATACATTGTGGTGAACCCCTCCTGTCTGGTTTCCCGGTTTGTAGGATGACGATAAGTTCTGTAAACCGTCCGATTCTCTGCATTATTCTGAAGCCGGCGATCCGAAATGGCAGTGAGGGGGCTTCCGAATTCTTCCGGAGAAGGACGTCTGAAAATATTCTATCATCGTACATGAAGCGGTGTCAACACAAAACACCAATATCTGGGATTTGTATGCAAAATGGAATACCAGATATTGGTGTTTGCTTTTGGCTTTCAAGAGAAGCGCATTCGGTGTGATATGGCTTATTCTGTGCCCCGCAGTGTGGCATTCGGGATATATGCGGATATAATTTCGAGCGCCTGCTCCATGATATTATGGGAAAATGCGTGGTAACCGGGGCGGATCAGATCGCCGGAATCAACGAATGTCTGGAGATAATATCGATCTGCGCCTCTGAGCCACCTGCCGATTTCCTCAAAATCTTTCCGCCGGTGCAGTTCCTGAACTACAGTTGTCCGGAATTCATATTCCACAGGGCCGGACAGGAGATATTCTGCGCTTGCCTCAATGTCTTTTGTGTCATAGTTATCAATCCCGATCGATATTCCGTACCTGGCAGGAGAATTTTTGATATCCATTGCCACATAATCAACGAGTCCGTCAGAGACCAGCTTCCTCATCCGGGAAGGATTGCTGCCGTTGGTATCCAGTTTGACGGAATACCCCAGAGATTTGATGCTGTGAAGAAATTCTTCAAGCCCCAGATCAAGAAGCGGCTCCCCGCCGGTAATGCAGACGCCGTCCAGAACACCGGAACGTTTTCTGAGATAGGTCAGAACCTTTTCCTGCGAAATGGCATTCTCCGGATCAATACGAGTGACCAGAGATGCATTGTGACAGAAGGGACAGCGAAAATTGCATCCGGTAAAGAACACAGAACAGGCGATCCTGTCCGGATAGTCGAGAAGAGTCACTTTCTGCAGTCCGTGAATCGGCATCTTACATTCCTCCTGCTTGTTTAAAATCCCATGCCGCGGGGATTTCAGGCGGCATGGGTTTTACGCTGTGTGGATTCTGTATTGCGCGGATTACAGGTTTCGAGAAACATCAGCACAGCTTTTCATTGCTTCGATCACAGCGCTGCGGAATCCTTTTTCCTCAAGAACTCTGACCGCCTCGATGGTTGTTCCGGCGGGAGAGCATACCATGTCCTTGAGTTCGCCGGGGTGCTTCCCTGTCTCGAGTACCATCTTTGCGCTTCCGTAGACCGCCTGTGCTGCGAACTGATAAGCCATCGGGCGGGGCATTCCTTCCGCAACCGCAGCGTCCGCCATGGCTTCGATAAACATAAATACATAGGCAGGAGAGCTTCCGCTTACAGCTACAACAGCATCGATCATGCTCTCAGGCACGAGTTCCACCTTTCCGAAGGAACGGAGAATCTTAAGCGCGTACTCCTTTTCCTCCTCTGTGACGTACTGGTTGACACATGCCGCTGTCATGCCTTCTCCTACAAGCGCCGGTGTGTTCGGCATTGTGCGGACGATTTTAACCGGTTTGCCGAACTGTTCTTCCAGCCATGCGAGTGTTTTGCCCGGGGCGATGGTGATGATAACCTGATTTTCTGAGATGCAGTCTCTGATCTCTGCAATGGTTTCCGCATAGTACTGCGGTTTTACAGAAAGTACGAGGACTTCCGATTCAGCCGCTGCCTTTTTGTTGTCATCCGTTGTATGGATCCCGTATAACTCAGAAGCTTTCCCGCGTCCGGCTGCGGAGATGTCCGCACCGATGATTTCTTCCGGTTTGAAAATTTCATTTTTAATAATACCGCCCATGATGGCTCCGGCCATGTTGCCGGTTCCGATAAATCCTAATTTCATCATAATAAAACATATCCTCCTGATTTTGTAAAATATTCAGCTATTTGACGGAAAATTTTTTCTCGTCCTGCCGGAGTGGAATCTCTTCTGAATCAATCCAGTCTATCGAGATAAAACGGTCGTTGTTGAGTCCGACGAGAAGCTTGTTGATCAATGTCTCGCGTCCCTGTACCTCCATGGTCACAGTGCCGTCCCATTCATTTCTCACCCATCCGGTCAGGTCCATGGAAAGAGCCAGATATTTTGCGGTGTAGCGAAAACCGACTCCCTGAACTTTTCCGTGAAATACAAAATGTTTTCTGATTTCTGACATATGCTTATCCTCCTTTTCTTATTGTAGCTGTTTGCTTTTAGAAAATCAATGCGTGTACCTTCAGAAATACCGGCAGCAGTTCCAGCGGGCGTGCAGCAACGGTTCCGGCAGGTAATTCTTGTATAATCCGAGGCGGGGTGGTATACTTGAACCAGACATTCGTTCTGACGGCAAAGGCTGCGTGTGAAGATAAGACCTGAGCGGGAAGGCGCAGATATCAGAGGAAAAATGCAGAGCTGTTCGAGCTGTTTCCGGAAAAGAGAGACTGCAGGGGAAGACGATAAGGAAGGCTGAGGATTCTGTCTTTTATGTGATTGTGCGCCAGTGGGCGCATTTTTTATTTCATGGGAAATTACGTCCTTATGAAATAAAAACGCTCCGCGGGGATCGCAATGCGAAGCTGTGAAAAAGCTCTCCGGGAAGAATGAGTATGTCACTGAAATGCCGCGGAAGAGAGCGGCGGAACGGAGAAAATATGGAAACAAGAATTGCCCTGATCGGCATTATTCTCGAATCAAGAGAATCTGTCGATGAACTGAACCATCTGCTGAGCGAGTACGGGGATTATGTGATCGGCAGAATGGGAATTCCCTACCGGGAGAAGGGAATCCATGTGATCAGTGTGGCGCTGGATGCCCCTAATAATATAATCAGCGCGCTTTCAGGCAAACTGGGGATGCTGCCGGGAGTGAGCACCAAGACGATATATGGGAAGAATATATGATGGCTGGAACAGATTTGAAATCATTGATTGACCGGCTCGAGGAGACGCAGTCTCTTACAAGAGAAGAGTGGACTGAACTGATCCGGAGAAGGAATCCGGAGACAGCGGAATACCTTTTTGAGCGCGCGAGGGAAGTGAGGATCAGGCACTATGGTCGCGACATTTTTATCCGTGGGCTGATCGAGTTTACGAATTACTGCAGAAATGACTGCTATTACTGCGGAATCAGGAAGAGCAACGGAAAAGCGGAGAGATACCGGCTGACAAAAGACCAGATTCTTTCCTGCTGCGAGCAGGGATACCGGCTCGGGTTCCGGACATTTGTCCTGCAGGGGGGAGAGGACGGCTGGTTTACGGATGAGAGGATGGCGGACATCATCTCAGAGATCCGCAGCGGTTGGCCGGACTGCGCCATAACTCTTTCGATCGGAGAGAGGGAGCGTGAGAGCTACCAGATGTTTTTTGAGGCAGGAGCAAACCGTTATCTGCTCCGGCATGAGACATTTGATCATGATCATTATGCCAGACTTCATCCTCCGGGACTGAGCGCTGCCCACAGGCAGAAATGTCTCAGGGATCTGAAGGAGATCGGTTACCAGGTGGGAACCGGGTTCATGGTCGGATCACCTTACCAGACGCCGGAAAATCTGGCTGACGACATGATTTTCCTGAAAGAACTGAATCCCCAGATGGTAGGAATTGGACCGTTTATTCCTCATCATGACACACCGTTTGCCGACCGGGAGGCCGGCACCGTGGAACTGACTGTATATATGCTCGGGCTGATCCGCCTGCTTCTGCCGAAAGTGCTGCTGCCGTCCACTACAGCGCTCGGAACTATTTCCCCGGACGGGCGGGAGAGAGGAGTTCTCGCAGGCGCCAATGTCGTGATGCCGAACCTGTCACCGACCCAGGTGCGGGAGAAATATCTTCTGTACGACAACAAACTCTGCACAGGGGATGAGGCGGCGGAAAGTCTGAAAAATCTGGATGCCCGGCTGAAGGCGATCGGATACCATATCACAGTTGCGAGAGGCGACTCGCTGAATATTTCATGACCCCAGTGAAGAAAATAATGTGCTCTGTGCGCATGATTATAAGGAAAAAGGAGGAAAACACAGATGTATGATGTAAATTCAAAATGCGCGGATGATTTTATCAATCACGAGGAGATCCTTGAGACATTGGCATATGCTGATGAGAATAAAGAAAATGTGGAACTGATTGATTCGATTATCGAGAAGGCAAAGAAAAGAAAAGGGCTGTCCCACAGGGAGGCATCCGTACTGCTCGCCTGTCCGATCGAAGAGAAAAACCAGGAGATCTATAAGCTGGCAGAACAGATCAAAAAGGATTTCTACGGAAACCGTATTGTAATGTTTGCTCCGCTGTACCTGTCCAATTACTGCATTAACGGATGCACATACTGTCCGTATCACGCGAAGAACAAACATATCCCGAGAAAGCAGCTCAGCCAGGAGGAGATCCGCCGGGAAGTAATCGCGCTGCAGGACATGGGACACAAACGTCTCGCCCTTGAGGCAGGGGAGGATCCCGTCCGCAATACGATGGATTATTATCTGGAATCCATCAAAACCATATACAGCATCAAACATAAAAACGGAGCGATCCGCCGTGTAAACATTAATATCGCGGCTACCACAGTTGATAACTACCGTCTCCTGAAAGAAGCGGGAATCGGTACATATATCCTCTTCCAGGAGACGTACCACAAAGAAAGCTATCTGGAGCTTCATCCGACAGGTCCGAAGCATGACTATAATTATCACACAGAGGCAATGGACCGTGCAATGGAAGGCGGAATCGATGATGTGGGCCTGGGTGTACTGTTCGGACTGGATAAATACCGCTATGAGTTTGCCGGACTTCTCATGCATGCGGAACATCTGGAAGCAGCGTTCGGCGTGGGACCGCATACGATCAGCGTGCCAAGGCTGAAACACGCGGATGACATCAATCCGGATGATTTCGACAATGGAATCGATGATGATACATTTGCAAAAATCGTCGCATGTATCCGTATCGCAGTTCCGTACACCGGAATGATTATCTCCACAAGAGAAAATCAGAAAACAAGAGAACGGGTGCTTCATCTGGGAATCTCACAGATCAGCGGCGGATCAAGAACCAGCGTGGGCGGCTATTATGAGCCGGAGCCGGAAGATGAGAAATCCGAACAGTTTGATGTAAGCGACAACAGGACTCTGGATGAAGTGGTGCGGTGGCTTATGGAGATGGACTATATCCCCAGCTTCTGTACAGCATGCTACCGTGAAGGCCGTACCGGCGACCGGTTCATGTCCCTGTGCAAGAGCGGACAGATCCAGAACTGCTGTCATCCGAACGCGCTGATGACACTGAAAGAATATCTGATGGATTACGCGTCCCCGGAGACAAAGGCAATCGGAGATAAGCTGATCGAGAGAGAAGTACTGAATGTGCCGAATGAAAAGGCGCGGGCGGTTGTGCTGGAGAACTTAAGACTGATCGAGCAGGACAACAGAAGGGATTTCCGTTTCTGAAATCTGAGTTTGTCTGATTCTTTCGCTGGAGCAAACCGTCCGAGAACTGCGGAACAAAGATTGCAATGCCGTATTCAAAGGGGAGGGACATTGGCTTTTGCTCCGCTCCATGAGGCAAGAAAAACTAGAAAACCTGAAAAATGATTAAAGACAATCGGGCAGATGGACAACTCGTTTCACTCAGACAATTCCATCTGCCCGATTAACATCATTTCTCAGGTTTTAAGTTTTTTAGCCTCATTCCGAAGTCGCCAAATCCAATGCCCCTTCCCTTTGAAAGGCGTTTCCGAGTTTTTATTCCGCAGTTCTCTGCGTTCTTCAAATCGGAAGAGTCAGGGCAAACCCAGATTTCGCGAAAGCAAGGTTGCAGTCGGAAGGTAACTGGCAGGGTGAAGCATGGCTGAGAAATGAAAATAAAGCGGGAAAAGGGGACAAATGACAGTCAGAACGTGTTATTAATAGACAAGACGGCAGCAAAATCATGCTGCCGCCCGCACACATGATAACCCACAAAAACGAGGAGTCAAGGTCGGGTAGTATTTCCTTCGGAAATCTCCACCCTTCCCCTGACTCCTCGTTTTTGCTCTTGAAGTAACCTGCTAATGTTCCCGCTTGAAATCTAAAATCTCAGTCAATACCCTTCCGATCTCTTTCTAACGTTTCTAATCTTGAGTTTTCGAGTCGGGAACTATCTGACCGGAGCTGTTTTTGCCGAATTGATGCAGCAGGGAAAGAGGAGACTGTATAAGCCGTGCATTCAGAGCAGGAACGGAAGAAAAGCCTTCGTTCTGGATGTTAGGAAAAGCCAAATGCAAGTGCCTTTGCACGAACATTTGGCTTTTCCTAACATCCATTCGAAGCTTTGATGGAGTGGGCTCAGCACGGCGTTACAGTCTCCTCTTTCTCGGCGTCCACCGATTAGTCATAGACCTTTTCTGCCTGCACAGTTCCCACCTCGCAAAACTCAGATTTAATCCTGATACATCTTCATCCCCATCCACTGTTTCATATGCTCCACCATCTTGGCGTCCGGCTCAATGTAGATGCATACATTTTTCTGATCCATCGGAAGCATCATGGCGTAAGCTTTTGCTGACGGGTTTCCGGAGCTGTAGTCATATATCTTGTCCGGTTTGTAGGAATTCAGTCTCGGTGATCCTTTTGGAGCGATGATCTCAGCGGCCTGTATGTCAATGGATCTTAAAGACTTACGTTTTGACTTACTGTAGATGACATCAATCTGAAGGTCATGATTCAGAATGGTATACTCATATTCCACGCTGAGTCTCGGGAAGATCAGATAATAAGCTGCGAGTGCGATCAGCGCCGCAATCACGAATGAAAGCAGACCGATATAGGGCATGCCAAGTATGGCAACAGCCACGATGACCAGAATAACAAGGATTCTGACCGGCAGGTCGTACGGTTTGGGTCTGCGGGCTACTAACTGTTCATATAACGCGTCATTCATTGGTTATTGATTCCTTTCTGCGTTTAAGTAGTTTAGCACCATGGTAGCGATCTTGTATGTCATAGCGTCCTCAAACAGACGGAGATCCAGACCGGTGCGTTTCTGAATCTGTTCCAGACGGTAGATCAGTGTATTGCGATGCATATGCAGCTGACGGGAAGTCTCTGCAATGTTGAGGTTATTCTGGAAGAAACGGCTGATTGTAGCGGCAGTTTCCTCATCGATTTCCTCCGGAATATCCGGGCCGAAGATTTCCTTAAGGAAGTTCTCGCACAGGGAAACCGGAAGCTGGTAGATGAGGCGCCCGATCCCCAGTTCATTATAAGGAAATACAGTCTGCTCTGAATAGAAGAGCTTGCCGACTTTAAGTGCAAGGCTTGTCTCCCGGAATGCTTCGGGAAGGTCAGCCAGCGTGTCAATCACAGAACTGAACGACAGGTGCAGCTGGGCAAGAGCCTCCATATTCAGTGTGTCCACGATCGTCCGCGCGATATGATGCACGTCCTCTGCTGATTCTCCGGAGCGGAGCGGACGCAGGATAGCGATGGTATGTTCCGCAATGGGAACAAGATACGTCTTTGTCTGGGAGGGAAAGAGATTTTTCAGAATCTCGTTCACCGTCTCGTCCGCTGATCTGAATTCCAGAAGGAACAGAACACGTCTTTCTTCAGGGGTTATGTGCAGCCGCGCAGCACGTTCATGAATATCATAGGCAGGGATGCCTCCGGTCATAAGACTCTGAAGAAAATCTGCCTTATTATATTTTTCCTTATAAGCTGTGCACAGGCAGCGGATCTGTGCCAGAGCCTGTTTCGCTTCTTCCGGAGTATCTGCCGATACGTCAAGCGTGACGCCGGTGATCCGCCGGAGTTCGTTTACTGCCTTGCTGAGCTCCTGTGTGTAGTCCATCCTCAAACCTCACAAAATGTAACAGTTCGACCGCAGCGCATCGCTGACACGCTTTGCCCGAATGCATCGTAATAAAAAGGCTGCACTTCTTTTAAAAGTGCAGCCCCTCGTATATGATAGATAAGCGGTAAGCTTGCCGGTCAGGCTGACCAGCTGTGAATAGCATCTTTGCAACCGCTCAGCTGCTATTCCAATTTTAAAACATTAGTTTGTAATCGTCAACTCTGTGTCTTTGTCAAATACATGAATCTTCTCCATGTCGAGTGCGAATACAGCTTTGTCGCCTGTTCTCAGTGTAGTACGCGGATTTACACGTGCTGTCATCTGAGTTCCCTCTACATCGAAGTACAGGAATACTTCAGCGCCGAGCAGCTCATAAACTTTGATTGTAGACTCAATAATGCTGTCAGGTGAGTTGCTGATAAATGCTTCTGAGTCATGTACATCTTCCGGACGAATACCAAGAACAACTGTCTTTCCGTCATATCCGCCGTCGATAAGAGCTTTCTTCTTGGAAGCCGGTACTTTCAGTACGTGATTTCCAACTGTAAGTGTTACGTCATCACCTTTAACGGAGCATTTTGCATCCATGAAGTTCATCTGCGGAGATCCGATGAATCCGGCAACGAACAGGTTGCAAGGTGTATTGTAAAGGTTCTGAGGTGTATCAACCTGCTGTACAACACCGTCTTTCATAACAACGATTCTTGTACCAAGTGTCATAGCCTCTGTCTGGTCATGTGTTACGTAGATGATTGTAGCGCCCAGGTTCTCGTGAAGTTTGGAGATCTCGATACGCATCTGAACTCTCAGTTTTGCATCCAGGTTGGAAAGCGGCTCGTCCATAAGGAATACCTTCGGGTTACGAACGATTGCACGTCCCATGGCAACACGCTGTCTCTGTCCACCGGAGAGAGCCTTCGGTTTACGGTCAAGCAGTTTCTCAAGGTCGAGGATTCTTGCTGCTTCGCGGACTTTCTTGTCGATCTCATCCTTCGGAACTTTACGAAGTTTCAGTCCGAATGCCATGTTATCATATACTGTCATGTGCGGATACAGAGCGTAGTTCTGGAATACCATTGCGATGTCACGGTCTTTCGGCTCTACATCGTTCATAACTTTTCCGTCGATCTTAAGTGTTCCGCCGGAGATATCCTCCAGACCGGCGATCATACGAAGTGTTGTAGATTTTCCACATCCTGACGGTCCTACGAAGATGATGAATTCTTTGTCTTCGATATCAAGATTGAAATCTTTTACTGCATGAAATCCGTTCGGATAAATTTTCTGAATGCCTTCAAGTGATAAGCTTGCCATTTTATGTTGCCTCCTTAAAAATACTGTTTCGTTGAATCTGAAATTAGTATAGTTCGAAAAGGGGAAACAGACAATGTCACGAGTAACTAAAAAATCAAAAAAAAAATGTACATATCAACCATATGAGGGAGATATGTTTGTATAGTGTGGTATAATCGTAACAGTTCAGCCGCGAGAAGCACGTCAGTGCGGTTTTTCGAATGGCGCGAGCTGTACTGTGAAGGAGGTTATGTAAGACATGAAGAAGATATTGCCTTATTTTACAATAGACGGCGCTGTGGGCGGCAATCAGGACTGGTTCACCAACGTGGTTATGCATATCGGAGGATGCGCCGCGGCGACAGCCTCCGACTGCTGTATTTACCTGGCGCTGCATAAGGGGATGACACATCTCTATCCTTATAATGTGCATGAATTGAGCAGGAAAAACTATATCGATTTCTCTATGAAGATGAAACCGTATCTGAGACCGCGGATAAATGGCGTGAACCGTCTGTATATGTTCCGGGAAGGATTTGGCAGATATCTTGAGGATATCGGAGAGTCCCGGATTACAATGAAAGAGCTGTCAGGTGAGGAAAGCTTTGGAGCGGCAGAGCAGTTTATCAGAGAACAGATTGATGCCGGTATGCCGGTGCCTTATCTGATGCTGAGACACAAGAAGGCATACTATAAAGATTTTGTCTGGCACTGGTTTCTCTGCTACGGCTATGAAGAACGGCCGGACGGAATCTGGATCCGGGTGGCAACCTACGGGGAGGCGTCGGAATTCTCTCTTAGGGATCTGTGGGATACCGGGTATGAGGAGAAGGGCGGCATGATCGGGCTGAACGCAGAACAACACAAAATTCGTTAGTTAAGGTGAATGTAAAAAAGAATGTATTTATAGCGGAAAATCTGTAGGTTTTGTCCTTGAGTAAGGTGAAATAATGTGATAGAATAAGCGAAATAGATTCTGTTATAAGAATAGTATGAGGCGTGGGATGATTACAAAAGAAGAATTGTTAGAAAAATATAATTTGTCAGAAGAAGAGTTTGAAGCAGCTGATATCTCATGGGAAGATTTGAAATTTATTTATGATGATTTTTCTGATAAAAAGAATCTTTATAAAGAAATATTGGGAGATTTTGAAAAACATTATCTTGATAATATCTCTGAAAAAGGAATTCATTCATACCGAACGCGGATAAAAGATCCCGAGCATCTAATAGTAAAAATAATTCGAAAACGTCAGGAAAATCTGAAAAAATATAACCAACTCAACAGAAATAATTATGAAAAGTTTTTGACAGATCTTATAGGAATACGATGTTTTATTTTATTTAAAACAGATTGGGAAATATTTCATAGATATATTGTAGAAAAAATTGAGGATATTCCGCAATATTATGTAAGAGACCCTTTGAAGGATTTTGATGATGACAAATCTCATGTTTATATGGCAGAAATGCCTAAAGTACATATTAGATCAGGAGATGCGCGTGAGATATATGAAAAAATTCTACCTCCGGACGCAATAAAAAGTAAAAAAATATATCGTTCAGTGCATTATATTATTAAATACAGTGGCGTGTATATTGAAATACAGGTTCGTACTTTGTTTGAAGAAGGCTGGGGAGAAATTGATCATCATATAGTTTATCCATATTATCAGGACGATGAACTTTTCCAACAGTATACGGGGCTTCTGAACAGATTGACCGGTTTGGCTGATGAAATGAGTAGCTTTTTTTGCGAGGTGAAGCGTCTCGAAGTTGAACATTTGGAAAATAAACCTAAAATTCATTGTGAAAAAAATAAAAGAAATTCGCAGAAAAATACTGTAAATGAAAA
>DXGZ01000123.1 GCA_019113645.1 Candidatus Mediterraneibacter vanvlietii
GGTTCCGCTCCGGGAAATAAGGGCAACTAAGAAGTTCCGGGCACGGACTAAATACAAGGACAGACGGTGAGCAACTCGCTTCGCTCAGACAATCTCACCGCCTGTCCTGACGTCCGCACACGGAACTCCAAGTTGCGCTAATTTCCCTCCGAAGTCACCCCGCTCACATCCTCACTCTCTGCAGAAAGGTACTTGCAATAGAGTTCTGTTTTCTGCTCTATTCATATGGGAAGATAGTAACAATATAGCTGCAGTAACAAGGGCGCGGTCAGAAGATTTTACAAATGGTGATACCTTCCAGCCGCGCCTTTGTTTTCTTCAGCTTGTTAGGCAGTAATTACCGATCTGGATAGAACAGAAAACAGCCCCTGTTGCAAAAACTTTTCTGCCGGGAGGGAGACTGTGAGCAGCTGACTTCGGAAGGGCGATTAGGAAAAGTTACGGCTTTGGGCAGGGACTTTAGGACTGACAATGAGATTGTTTGAGCCGTAGGCGAGTTGCTCATTGTCAGACCTGCTTTTTGTCCATGCCCGGAGCCGTTAGTTTTCCTTATTACCCGGAGCGGAAGCCGCCCACAATCCCCCTCCCCGCAGAATACGTCTTGTAAATCCACTCTGTTTTCGTCCGATTTGGAACCGGTAATTATTGATCTAAATAGCGTTAAACTGCTGTATTTTTTAGTTGACTTATATCGATAATCTATATATAATGGAGCTGCGATATATCGATAATCTATATAAGGAGGGGTTCCATGAAAATTGATAAAAGCCTGGTGTCCGGAAGTACGACAATGCTTCTCCTGAAGCTGCTCTCAGAGAAGGACATGTACGGGTATGAGATGATCGAAACACTCCGCGAGAGATCGGAGAATGTTTTTGAACTGAAAGCCGGAACACTGTATCCGCTCCTGCACGGCCTGGAGCAGAAAGATCTTCTGACCGTCTATGAGAAACCTGTCGGGGGCAAGACGCGGAAGTATTACAGCATCACAAAAAAGGGGAGAGGTGTTCTCGAAGAGAAGCAGGAGGAATGGGGTGTCTATTCCCGGGCCGTATCCCATGTGATGCAGAATTTTACTGTAGAAATGGGAGGGGCTGTATGAAAAGGGAAGAGTATCTGACGCTTCTGACAGAACAGATCCGGTGCAGGATGGCCCGACCGGGGATTGAGGCGGAAATCAGTGATCATATTGAAGATCAGACAAGAGTGTACATGAGTGAAGGAATGGAGAGGCAGGAAGCCGAGGAAGCGGCTGTGCGTGATATGGGAGATCCCGTTGATGTGGGGGTGGAGCTTGATAAGGTTCACCGTCCATCCATGCCATGGGGAATGATCGGGCTGATCCTTGTTCTTAGTATTGCCGGATATCTGTTTCAGTGGATGATACAGAGAAGAATATTTGCGGAGAACGGGGACACGTTTTTTAATCCCAGCCGGCAGTTTATGCTGATGGTAGTGGGAATCGTGCTGATGATCGTGATCTGTTTTGCTGATTATACAAGAATTGCGGATCGGGCGAGAGAACTGTTTCTGCTTCTTGTTGTCGGATGTGCGGCGGGAATGAGCCTGTTCGGGCTGCAGATAAACTCCTTCAGGCAGTGGATCGCACTACCGGGCGGGAGTTCACTGAATATTCCGCTGCTTCTGATGCTGACAGTTCCGCTCTACGCCGCAATTTTATATCGGTACAGAGGTCAGGGCAGCATAGTGCTGCTCAAAGCAGTGCTATGGATGATGCCGGTGGGACTGCTGGTGCTGAGCTGCTGGAGCCTATGGATGGGAGCTATGCTGGCGATATCGTATGTTATCGTTCTTGCGGCGGCTGTGTGGAGAAACTGGTTCCGTCTGAACCGGAAAGTAATCATGGGGATTCTCGTGGGAACGGCAGTCCTGCTTCCGACAGCAGGTGCAGCATGGATTATGGTGTTTTTTAAGAATTATCAGCAGGCGCGCCTACTGGCAATGTTTCGCCCGATGTTAACCTTTCTCAACGGAGAAGATGCAGTAGACGTGTCCTATATGACAGATGCTGTCCGGGCAATGCTTGACGGAAGCAGAGCGGTCGGTGAGAGCACATCAGTTCTGAACGGCGATCTGATTCCGAATCCGTCAGAGCTGATTCTGACGCAGATCGCGGCCTACTACGGGGTTTTGGTCGCAGCAGTGATCACAGGACTTCTAATATTTCTGTTCCTGCGGTTCCTCAGAGTATCTCTGAAACAGAGAAATCAGCTCGGACTGCTGATGGGAACCGGATGCGCGGTTATCTTTCTCATCCAGATTGCGGTTTATATTCTGAATAATCTGGGACTCACGTACCTGGGAAGTTTCTGTCCCTTCCTTGGATACGGCGGAACAGGAGGCCTGGTGATGTATATACTGCTCGGGCTGATGCTCAGCATCTGCCGCTACAAAAATACAGCCCCCGAGAAAATGTATGAGGCAAAATCTGTCTTTCTTCCGTAAACAAAATATATACTTTCCGTGCGTTAAATCATCCGCCGGAACAACAGTATCCCTCGCGACCACACTTTCGTTCGGGCCGCAGACGCAGCGGTACATAGGAGCGCAGAATACGCGCTCCAAGGACCGGCGCTGCTCTACGGGTCTTGAGGGACACTGTTGTTCCGGCTTGTTTATTCAAAGGGGAAAGCAAAATCCCATATACAGAAGGAAAACAGATTTGAAAAAAGAACTATTCTGGTCGGAAGTCTTCGAAAATATTAAATACTTTGATGCACCTGCCGGGATTCTCCGAAAAATCAGTATTCTTCCGCAAAGAAAAATAACTTCCGATCTGAAGAAACGAGCAGCCACAATGGTGTCCCTCAAAGACCGTAGAGCAACGCCGGTCCTTGGATCGCGTCTTTTGCGATCCTATGTACCGCTGCGTTGCGGCCCGAGCGAGAGCGGGTCTGCGAGGGATACCATTGTGGCTGCGTATGTTTTGCATGTTCTGTATTATTTTTGTTTACGGAAGAAAGACTGATTTATTCCTGATAGGCGATTTTCCCTCCGCACACGGTCATCTTCACCTTCCCGTACAGATCCCATCCTGTAAACGGCGAGTTAGAGGATTTGGAGACGTATTCGGCGGGGGTCCACTGTTCCTCCGGATCAAAGATCACGAGATCAGCATTCGCGCCCTCGGCGATTCTTCCGGCGGGGAGGTGATACAGGTCCGCCGGATTGCACGTCAGTTTCTCGAGAAGCTGCATCATGGTCAGGTGACCGGGACGAACAAGGGATGTGATCCCGAGAGCCAGGGAAGTCTCAAGCCCGATGATACCGCTGGGAGCAGCGGTGATGGAGCGGTCTTTTTCTTCTTTGCTGTGCGGAGCGTGGTCGGTTGCGATGATATCGATTGTTCCGTCGGCAAGGCCCTCGATGATTGCACGCCGGTCTTTTTCCGTTCTCAGAGGCGCGTTCATTTTCGCCAGAGTGCCGTACTTCAGCACGGCTTCGTCTGTCAGAGTGAAATGGTGCGGTGTTGCCTCGGCGTGAAGTTTTGCGCCGAGAGCCTTGTACATCCGGATGATCTCCACAGAGCGGCCGGAGCTGATGTGCTGGATGACGGTATGCGCACCGGACTGAAGCGCCAGCAGGCAGTCCCTGGCCACGAGAGATTCCTCTGCGATGGAAGGGGAGCCGTAGATCCCGAGCTGATCTGAGACCGGACCGTGGTTGATTCCGTTGTTTTTAATGAAGGAGGGATCCTCTTCGTGCAGGCTGATCGGTACGTCGAGTTCTGCCGCTTTCAGCATGGCTTCGTAGAGAAACGCAGCGTTGCGCAGCGGGATTCCGTCATCGGTAAATCCGCAGGCGCCGGCTTCTTTTAACTGCTCCATATCCGTCATTTCCTCTCCTTTGAGAGAGCGGGAGACGCAGGCTGCCTGATGGATCCGGATCGCTTCCTCGCCGGCGCGATCAAGGATATCTTTGAGAACCGGCACATCATCTACTGTGGGGGATGTGTTTGCCATGCAGATGACAGATGTGAATCCGCCTTTTGCAGCGGCAAGGGCGCCGGTGTGAATGGTCTCTTTGTGTGTGAATCCCGGATCGCGGAAATGGACGTGGGTGTCGATCAGTCCCGGGGCAATGGTGAGCCCGGACGCATCGACCACTTCTTCGGCATCCGATGGAGCGAGTGACATGTCTGGTTTTATTTCGCTTATTTTCCCGTCAGCAATGCGGATATCCGCTTTGTAAGAACTCTTTGTGGCGGGATCAATGATAAATCCGTTTTTGATAATCATGAGAAGCCTCCTGTTTTTGATGGTTTACTGCTAGTATAACCTATGAGGATGATTCATGGCAATATAAAAGCCGGGAGGGAATTGGGCTGCTTCATTCAGCAGCCCGCCCTCCCGGCAGCATCCCGGACGCGTACCGTAGTCCTATATCTGGCGATAGAGATGACGCGGTATACCATCAACCATTACAGGTGATACGTCGCCCTGGATGAGCGGGCGTACATAACTGACAAATTCATCGGTCACATAGGAACCGTCCTCTGTCACCCATTCACGTGGAACTAATTTTTCATCATTTGCGATTTTATGAACGTCTTTCACTTCTGTTCCGCACTGATACGGATCATCGGACAGACGCTGGAGAACAACCATTTTTCCGGAATCTCCTTCATCCGCAGCTTTCACAGCAGCACCGCCTACCTGGTATGCCTCCAGGATATCCACGCGGGAAGCGCAGTGGGATGCCGAGCGCTGCAGGGAACTGAGCTCGATGGAACGTGTCTTGCAGCCAATCTCGCCGGCGATGTAGCTTGCGAGATAGTTTGCCGTGCCGGAGAGCTGTTTGTGTCCGAACGCATCGACAAAGTCTACGCTCTGTCCCAGTTCGCATACATATCTTCCGTCCGCGAGCCGGATTCCTTCGGAAACAGCGACAACTACGGAAGGTTTTTTAGAGAGAAGCTCTTTTACCTTTGTGCCGAATGCTTCGATGTCAAACGGAAGCTCCGGAAGATAGATCAGGTCCGGTCCTGCGCAGTCTTCACCTTTGGCAAGCGCTGCGGCTCCGGTGAGCCATCCTGCGTTGCGTCCCATGATTTCTACGATAGAGACAAGTCCGTTTTTGTACTCCAGGCAGAAGCTGTCCCTGATGATTTCTTTTACGGAAGTTCCGATGTATTTTGCGGCGCTTCCGTATCCCGGCGTGTGGTCTGTGAGTGCCAGATCATTGTCGATCGTCTTCGGACAGCCGATAAACCGGATGGAATATCCGGTTACAATCGCGTAATCCGAGAGTTTCTTGATTGTATCCATGGAATCATTTCCGCCGATATAGATAAAAGCTTCGATATTCAGTTTGTCGAGAATGCCGAAGATCTTTTCATAGACATCGCGGTCTTCATGAATTTCCGGAAGTTTGTAGCGGCAGGATCCGAGGAAAGCCGCGGGTGTTCTCTTGAGAAGCTCGGTGTCAAGATCATTTGTAATATATTCGGACAGATCAATGTACCGTTCCTGGAGAAGTCCCTGGATGCCATGGAGCATTCCGTATACTTTTCCGGCTCCGCGGTCTTTGGCTGTGCGGTAAACGCCTGCGAGACTTGAGTTAATAGCCGCGGTCGGTCCGCCTGATTGTCCGACGATCACATTTCCTTTCATTATAAAGTACCTCCGTTCTGATGTTCTGTCTGAGAAGTCCCTTCTCAAAACGCCTATAAATACAGTTTAGTGCATAATCACTAATTTGTAAATCTAAAATTGAAAAAAATGGGCATAATAACGAAAAAGCGCATGGGGAGCTGCCCGCTTTACGGTGAAGCTGAAAAATGGTATACTGATAAAAATTCAGAAAATCAATGCCGCGCGAAACGCGGCGGAGTACAGGAGAGGTGACAAATGAAAAAATATGATTATCTGATAGTCGGTGCAGGTCTTTATGGCGCGGTTATGGCATACGAGCTTGGGAAGAAAGGAAAGAAATGTCTTGTCATTGACAGGCGCGACCATATCGCCGGGAACATTTACTGCGAGGATGTGGAAGGAATCCACGTTCACAAATACGGCGCGCATATCTTCCACACATCTGACAAGAAGATCTGGGACTATGTAAATCAGTTTGCTGACTTTAACAATTATATTAATTCACCGGTTGCGGTTTACAAGGATGAACTCTATAATCTTCCGTTTAATATGAACACATTCAGCAAGATGTGGGGGATTCGCACGCCGCAGGAGGCAAAGGATATCATTGAGAAACAGCGCCGCGAGACCGGAATCACGGAGCCGAAGAACCTGGAGGAACAGGCTCTCTTCCTCGTCGGCCGCGACATCTACGAGAAGCTGGTCAAAGGATATACGGAGAAGCAGTGGGGCAGAAAATGCACCGAGCTCCCGGCATTTATTATCAAGAGACTGCCGTGCAGGTTCATTTATGACAACAATTATTTTAATGACAGATATCAGGGAATCCCGATCGGGGGATATACAGCGATTGTGGAGAAGATGCTTGCCGATGCAGATGTGCGGACAGGCGTGGATTTCTTTGAATTCAGGAAAGAGAATCCGGACATTGCGGAGAAGATTATCTTCACAGGTATGATCGACGAGTATTTCGACTACAAGCTGGGCGCGCTGGAGTACCGTTCCGTGCGTTTTGAGACAGAGGTTCTGGACTGCGAGAACTACCAGGGCAATGCGGTTGTAAACTATACGGACAGGGAAGTCCCGTACACACGTGTGATCGAGCACAAGCACTTTGAGTTCGGCACACAGGAGAAGACCGTGATTTCCAGGGAATACTCCTCTGAGTGGAGTGTAGGCATGGAGCCTTACTATCCGGTGAATGACGAGAAGAATAACGCTCTTTTCGCAGAGTACAGGAAGCTTGCCGAGAAAGAGGAGAACGTGATCTTCGGCGGAAGACTCGGCGCTTACAAGTACTATGACATGGATAAGGTAATCGCAGCAGCTCTTGAACAGCTTGAGTCCATGGAGTGATTTTAAGGGCAGTCCGTGCGTTTTTTCGAATGGCGCGGGCTGAACTGTTACTTTCATGGAGCGGTCTGCCGGGATTTTACTTGATTTTTTCATCCTTTTCAGGTATGATACAGATACTCGCAAAAGAGTTCATTTGATTCGGGAAATTCTATTATTCATCATCAGTTTCTGATGGATTTCGCCATGGAAACAGGATGTATTTGATCCGGTTCGGCAGGGAGGGAACTGCCGGACCGGTTATAGTATGCAGCCTGGAGAAAATTGCATATGGAAGAAATGTATGAAGTTCTGAAATTCATTGAACACGGCGCGCACTGCAGGCAGAGTATGGATTGTGTGCAGGGAACAATACTGCTGGACTATATGAAGGAGAATCCGACAGTAGAGAAAACCGTGCTGCTCCGGTGGTTCCGTCAGCTGTGTGTCTGTGTGGATCAGTTCCACCGCTGCAGAAACCGGCAGAATTACCGGTATCTGAATCCCTGCAGCATCCTCGTGGCTGATGCGGGAAAACTGCTGCTTCTTGACATGGAGGCTCCGGACAATGAGACTGCCATGAAGCAGATGCAGAAACGTGCTGTGAGAAGTCATTTTGTAAAACCGGTCTATGACATCGGAGCGGGGAGAAATCATGACGCCGATCTGTATGCCTATGGAAAGACGATTCAGTTCATGCTGGCATATCTGGAAGTGGTTCCTGCTCTGACGAAACGGGAGGAGCTCCGGCTTTCGAGAGTGATTGAAAAATGCATCGGGGAATCGAAGAAAAAGTACGATGATTTCCGCCAGATTTTAAACGAACTTCCCGCCGGTTCCGGGAAAAAACAGAATGTACGGGAGAAAAACGGGAAAACCGCGGCCGCGGCGCTGGGCGGCGCGGCTGCGGGGGTGCTCCTCTGTTCTGCGCTGATTCTCACAGATGTGCCCGCAGCTGCAGGGCAGGATGCAATTGTAACTGCCGGGGAAGCAGAAACGGCAGAACAGCAGTGACAGACGTAAAAACGGGTGCTGATGTGTGAAGTCAGCACCCGTAAAAAACCTGCAGAAAGGGAGGATGCCGGGCAGCTGATCGGCTCAGCTCCCGGCATGTATTATGAAAAAGTTTATTCAAATAACTTCTTGGCGTCTTTTTTAGATTTTTCTTTTGTTCCTTTCGATGATTCTAGTATATGGTACATTAATGAAGAAAGCGTGATAAGAAGATGAAAGATTTTTAAATGATAAATGAACAAATTATGAACGCAGAACAGCGGTATGATGAAAAAGTAAAAGACCGATGGGGGAGCCATCGGTCTTTTGAGGGGAGTATAAATAATTAATAAGGGGTTGTAGAAAGTAACCTTTCTACAATAGACAGTATAATATACGAAATTGGAAAAAGCAAGCAAAAAATTAAAAATGTGAATAAAAAGTAAGCCATAAGAGATACTAACAGTGTACTAAATTAATTCAGGAGGGAAACTCATGGCTAAGAATTACAGCAACACTAACAATTCAAACAAAAATGCAAACACAAAAAACAGCTCTTATTCATCTTATGGTGATACGCAGAACAAGAACAAAAACGCGAACAGAAACAGCAATAACACGAATTCCAATATGTCAGGGAATAAGAACTGCGGAAGAAGCTCAGATGCCTTTGACGAGTCTGACCGTTATTAGGCAGGAAAACTGAAAAAGCCGACAGGGGCAGAGTAAAGTTCAACTTTACTCTGCCCTTAATTTATAGTAATATTTATAGTAATATGGAAAAGATAAAGTGCAAGGACGGAAAGATTCATGGATAAAATGGAATGGATTGTTCCCTGCCACTTCGGTCTTGAGTCGGTCTTAAAAAGAGAGATTCAGAATCTCGGTTATGAGATCGTGCAGGTGGAGGATGGAAGAGTTACCTTCAGCGGAGGACTCGAAGCAGTGTGCAGGGCGAATATTTTTCTGCGGACAGCAGAGAGGGTTCTCTTGAAAGTGGGAAGCTTCCGGGCGGAGACTTTTGATGAACTTTTTGAGAAGACAAAGGGGCTGCCGTGGGAGGAGTTCATACCGGAGGACGGAAAGTTCTGGGTTGCGAAGGCGGCATCAGTCAAAAGCCGGCTGTTCAGCCCTTCGGATATACAGTCCATTATGAAGAAGGCAATGGTTGAGCGTCTGAAGTCAAAGTATCGGATTCAGTGGTTCCCGGAGACAGGAGCTTCTTATCCGGTCCGGGTGTTCCTGATGAAAGACATTGTGACGGTAGGGATTGATACAACCGGAGTTTCCCTTCATAAGAGAGGATACCGGCCGGTTGCGGGGAAAGCGCCGATCGCAGAGAACCTCGCGGCAGCGCTGATTATGCTGACGCCGTGGAGAAAAGACCGGATACTGGTCGATCCCTTCTGCGGCAGCGGAACATTCCCGATCGAGGCTGCCATGATGGCAGCGAATATGGCGCCGGGCATGAACCGTTCGTTTATGGCGGAAGACTGGGACGGGCTGATTGAAAAGAAAAACTGGTATGATGCGGTCAATGAAGCGCATGATCTGATGGACGATTCTGTTGAGACGGATATTCAGGGATACGATGCGGATCCGGAAGTTCTCCGGGCGGCGAGAAAAAATGCAGAGGCAGCGGGCGTCGGACACCTGATCCATTTTCAGCAGCGGGAAGTGAAAGATCTGAGCCATCCGAAGAAATACGGGTTTATTATTACGAATCCTCCTTACGGCGAACGCCTTGAGGAGAAGGAGACGCTGCCCCGTATTTACAGGGAGTTTGGGGAGGCATACGCCAGACTGGACAGCTGGTCAGCTTACATGATAACGAGTTATGAGGATGCGGAGAGATATTTTGGAAGGAAAGCGGACAGGAACCGGAAGATCTATAATGGTATGATCCGGACTTATTTCTATCAGTTTGCAGGGCCGAAACCGCCAAAACATAGAAGGACAGAGGGTGCTTAATAATGAAGAAAAGAATTGTGTTTGCGACAGGAAATGAAAATAAGATGAAGGAAATCCGCATGATACTTGCGGATCTGGGGATGGAGATTCTTTCCATGAAAGAAGCCGGGGCAGAGACAGAGATCGTGGAGGACGGCATGAGTTTCGAGGAAAACGCGGAGATTAAGGCAAGAGCGGTAGCGCGTATCCTGACAAGTGATATCGTGCTGGCAGATGATTCCGGACTGGAGATCGATTACCTCGACAAGGCACCGGGGATTTATTCCGCCCGTTTTGCGGGGGAGGACACTTCTTATGATGTCAAAAACCGGATCCTGCTGGACCGCCTGGAAGGAGTACCGGAGGAGGAGAGGACAGCACGGTTCGTCTGCGCGGTTGCTGCAGTATTTCCGGATGGAACAGTGTCTACAGTGAGAAAGACGATAGAGGGAAGAATTGCCGATGAAGCGGCAGGAAATAACGGATTCGGATATGATCCGATTTTCTATGTGCCGCAGTACGGATGCACAACAGCGGAAATGACTCCGGAGCAGAAAAATGAGCTGAGCCACCGGGGCAAGGCTCTGCGGGCAATGAGGGATGTTCTGAAGGAAAAACTGGGAGCGTGAAAGATATGAGAGTAATGATCGTCAGCGATACACATGGGAGACATGCGGGGCTGGACCTTGCGCTGGAAGAAGCGGGAAAGATCGATATGTTTATCCATCTGGGGGATGTCGAAGGCGGAGAGGCTTATATTGATGCTGTAGTGGAATGTGAGAAACATATAGTCAGAGGGAACAATGACTTTTTCTGTGATCTTCCGAAAGAAGAAGAGTTCTACATAGGACCATACAGGGCGTTTATCTCCCACGGTCATACTTACTGTGTGTCTCTTGACCCGGAGATGATACGGGAAGAGGGAGAAGCGCGCGGGGCGGATATCGTTATGTTCGGGCATACACATAAGCCGTTTTATGAGAAGAAAGGGAATGTGACTGTACTGAATCCGGGCAGTCTCTCTTTTCCGCGCCAGGAAGGGCGCAGGCGCAGTTACATGATGATGGAGGTTGACGACAAGGGTCATCTGTCATTCGAACAGCGTTATCTGTAAGCTGAAAAAATCCGTTTGAAAAAAATAAAAAAAGTTGTTGACACAGAGAAAACCTTGTAATATAATAGTCAATGCGCTACGGGAAAGACAGGAAACGTAGTAATAATACCGGGGTGTGGCTCAGCTTGGCTAGAGCGCCTGGTTTGGGACCAGGAGGTCGCAGGTTCGAATCCTGTCACCCCGATATGTGCGGGTGTAGTTCAATGGTAGAACACCAGCCTTCCAAGCTGGATACG
>DXGZ01000124.1 GCA_019113645.1 Candidatus Mediterraneibacter vanvlietii
GTTTCTTCAGGGAGTTGTATCCTTTCTGAAGTGCCGGTGCTGTAGACTTTTTCTCAGAAGTCTGACGTCCTTTTCTAACTAACTGGTTAAATGTTGGCATTCTTTTCACCTCCTATGAATTATTCGTTTCCCTGGGCTTATGCCGCAGGGGGCTGCGGATAATTTTCGTCATTATCCATTTTGGCGCACAAAAAGAAACTATGCCTTTTTATGCACGCTAGACCAGTTTATTACGTTTAATTTGGAAAGTCAAGGGATTTTTACGATTTTTACACGAAAAATTCCGCTATTTTGTCCACTACCTTCATTCACTGAACGTACGAAAACAGAGAGGTTTTTTAAGACGTATTCTGCAGGGAGTGAGGATATGTTCGAGGTTCCGCTCCGGGGAATAAGAGCAACTAAGAAGTTCCGGGCACGGACTAAATACAATGACAGGCGGTGAGCAACTCGCATTCGCTCAGACAATCTCACCGCCTGTCCTAACGTCCGTACACGGAACTCCAAGTTGCGCTAATTTCCCTCCGAAGTCACCTCGCCCACCTCCTCACTCTCTGCAGAAAGGTACTTGCAATAGAATTCTGTTTTCTGCTCTATTCATATGGGAAGTTAGTAACAATATAGCCACAGCAACAAAGGCGCGGCCAGAAGATTTTACAAATGGTGATACCTTCAATCCGCGCCGTTTCGCGTTTTCCCGCCTGTTTTGCTTCACTGAGCTTCCGACGGGAAGTACGAAGGAAGCGAAGCGGACGGACTGGATAAACTTTCTGAGAGCGGAGAGGTGTGGGCCGTGTGACTTTGGAGGAATCCGCTGGAACTTCTTAAGGGAGTGGAAAAATGTTGTTAAACGGTGCGAGGGGATTGTCTGAGCCGCAGGCGAGTTGCCCCGAGTGTCGTTTTGCATTTAAACATTTTTTCAGCCCTTTAGAAGTTCCCGGATTCTGGAACGGAGCGCGGAACATACCTCTCCACTCTCAGAATACGATTCTTCAAATTTTACGCTCGATTCCGGACACTTTACCAAAACCTCTTAGTGAACTAAATAGCTGTCATCACTTACTGAGTTCGAAGCTCTGCTCCTAATTTCTTTCCGAGTTTCTTCATTACCTGATTTGCCGCATTCTCAATCTCCTGAGATGTCAGCGTTTTTTCTGCAGATCCGATGGTCAGGCGAATCGTTACGGATTTCTTGCCGGCCGGGATCTGTTTTCCTCTGTACTCATCCACAAAGGAGGCTTCTTTTACCAGAGAGCCCTGTTTCTTCTGTCCCATGATGACATCGTATATATCCGCCCACACGGCATCGGAATCAAACAGCATGGAGATGTCATAATCTGTTTCCGGATATTCTGCAAGATGGGTGAATTTATTTGTTCTGGACTTCAGCGGGATCAGTTTTGTTGCATCCAGCTCAAAAAGCATCACAGAAAGGTTCTTGATTCCGCAGTCCATGGATACTTTCTTTGCCACGAGTCCCATGTCACCGATTTTTTCATCGCCGAGGTAAATATTCAGCCATACCACATTGTCTGCCCAGACCGGTTTCTCCTCTTTCCGGAATTCGAATCCTTCCATATGAGTGTAACGCGGCATGTACTCCAGAACACCTTTTGCCTCACGGAAAAGCATTGTGATGTCTTTCACACTGCTTGCAAAAGCCGCTCCGATATGTCTGCGCTGTTCCGGAAGCAGTTCTGTCTCGTCATAAGGTGACGTATAATTTCTGTCAAAGAATACCTGCGCTTCTTCAAAGATCGCGAAATCATTGAAGTAACGCTCATTTTTCACAACTGCTTCACAGAGGTTCGGAAGCAGAGATGAACGGATATAGCTCTCATCCGGTGCCGGCGGTGTAGAAAGTCTCAAGATTCCATCCGTGTTCTGCAGAACCGCATTGACGAACACATCGTTCATCCACGGATAGGTATAAACTTCCTGCATACCGCAGCGGGTTGCCAGATATTCCTTAATCCGTCTGATCAGATCCTGATCTTTCTGATTAATTGCCGCTTCGAATGAAGTGGTGAATGAAGTTGCCTCAAAATTATCATATCCGTACAGTCTTGCCACTTCTTCCATTACGTCATCCTTGATGGAAATATCGCCTGTGGAACGCCAGGTCGGAGCGGTAACATGCATGTTGTCGCCATTGATCTCCACCTCAAATCCGAGCAGCTCCAGTTTATTCTGAATCACTTCGTTGGACAGGTTTTTCCCAAGCCGTTTTACAAGCCATGCAAGGCTTACATCGATCTGCGCTTTCTCAAGTTTCCTGACATACTTGTCACAGAAGCCTGTCACCTGCACCTCCGGATACAGTTCTTTAAAATACTGCATGGAAAGAGCCAGCGCCTGATCGCAGCGCTCCGGATCCACTGCCTTCTCATATCTGGAGGACGCCTCAGTACGGATATCATAACGCTGTGTTGTCCTGCGGATACCTGTGGACTCAAAGTTCGCCACCTCAAGGATTACACGTTTTGTCTTCGGCAGAATAGAGTCTTTCGCTCCGCCCATGACACCTGCCAGCGCAACCGCGCCCTCAGAATCCGTAATGACCAGATCATCCGGGCAGAGTGTCAGTTCCTCGTCAGTTAAAAGAACCAGCTTTTCATCCTCATTTGCATGTCTCACTACAATATGTCCTGTAATATTGTCCGCATCAAATGCATGAGTCGGATTTCCTGTGGCAAGCATGACATAGTTTGTAATGTCAACCAGCGCGTTGATCGGACGCATGCCTGCCTTCCAGATCCGGTTCTGCATCTGATAAGGTGACGGTTTCACTTCCACACCGGACATTTCCACACCGATATATCTGCTGCATCTGTCCGGATCAGCGATCTCTACCGTAAAATCAGACTGCACATCGGTGGTAAACGGTTTGATTTCCGCCAGCGGCAGGTCATACAGCGCCGCAATTTCACGGGCAATTCCATAATGTCCCCAGAGATCCGGGCGGTTTGTCATAGACTTGTTGTCGATCTCCAGCAGAACATCGTTCATATCCAGAGCATCTGCCAGAGAAGTTCCTGCCGACACTTCAAATGCGGACAGATCCAGGATCTCCGCTTCCTGTGATGCCGGGAATAATTCTCCCAGTCCGATTTCTTCTGACGCGCAGATCATACCATAGGACTCCACGCCGCGAAGCTTGGACTTCTTAATGACTACAGGCTCTCCCTCGCCGTGCCAGCGCACAACCGCGCCAGGGCAGGATACAGCCACACGCATGCCTTCGGTCAGGTTAATTCCTCCGCAGACGATGTCCTTGATCTCACCGCCGCCGATATCTACCTTGCACACTCTCAGTTTGTCCGCATTGGGATGAGGCTCGATTTTCTCGATCACTCCCACGATCATATTGTCAAAACGGCGCGCCAGATATTCCACATCCTCCACCTCTACGGTAGACATGGTCAGGTCGTATGCCAGCTTCTTCAGATCCATATCTTCAGGGATCTTTACATAATCCTTAATCCATGATAATGATAACTTCATCTTCTTCTCTCCTTATCTGAACTGCTTGAGGAATCTCAAGTCCGCACTGTGAAACAGTCTTACATCGTCAACGCCGTAGCGCATCATAACCAGTCTGTCCAGACCAATGTTCACGTAGAAACCTGTGTACTCGTCCGGATCCAGTCCTGCTGCCTGCAGTACGTTCGGATGCGGAGATCCGCCCGGCATTACCTCAATCCAGCCTACATGTTTGCAGACGCTGCAGCCCTTGCCGCCGCAGACCTGACACTGCATGTCAATCTCAAATCCCGGCTCCACGAACGGGAAGAAACCGGAACGCATTCTGACCGGCACATCTGTTCCGAACACTTTGCTCAGGATGCTGTTGATCATTACCTTTCCTGATGTAAATGTGATATCCTTGTCCACGATCAGCGCCTCATACTGGAAGAATGCTCTCTCGTGGTGAGCATCTGTCGTCTCATTACGGTATACACGTCCCGGATATACAAAACGATACGGCGGCTTATGTGTCTGCATATAGCGCACGCTTCCGCCTGTCAGATGAGGACGCAGGCAGAGTTTTTCGTTCGTGCTTCCGCTGTCATGTCCTTCCAGCCAGTAGGTATCCATGCTCTCACGTGCCGGATGGTTCGGCGGGAAGTTCAGCTTATCAAACGCATACAGCTCGCTTGTGATATCGTCCTCCTGGAAGATCTCAAATCCCATGGAACGGAACGCGTCATTCAGGTCATAGCACATCTGAGTGATCGGATGAAGTCCTCCTTTTTCCGGAAGGATTCCCGGTACGGAGCAGTCAAAATCCGGAGATACCTCGGAAGCTTTCAGTTTCAGTTCCATCCTCTTTTCGTCAATCAGCTCTGTCACCTGATTCTTCGCCTGATTTAACAGTTTTCCCATCTCCGGGCGGAGAGAGGGATCAAGTTTCGGAATCTCCTTCATCAGGAGACTTAAAGAGCCCTGCTTTCCTACGGAAGCGCTCTTTACATTCTGCAGCTCGCTCTCACTTGCCGCTGCAGCAATTTTTGCCTTTACTTCTGATAAAATGCCTTCGATTTTATCTTTCATTGTGATTCTCCTTCCTTTTTACCGGGCAGACAAAAAAACATCGCCCTCCTGTTGTATCTCAACAAGGGACGATGTAAAATCGCGGTACCACCCTATTTCAGAGTATCCTGATCGTTTTGATCTTTTCGCTGTTACTCTGCACTCATTTTGTGTAATCTTTCTGCTACACGAACATCCGGCTTAACGCACCTGAACCATTCTCAGCTCCCGGCTCCCTTTGCAGTGAATCCGATTGCTCTGTTCAAATACTTTTCGCTGGAAGGCTCCCATACTGAAACTTCCAGAAGGCTCATGCGGACTGCTTTCAGCCGGTGACAATCCGTCTCTGACTCACTACCTCTCCTGTACTCACGTATGTTCACTGCCTAAAATCGTGATAATCCTATCACAGATTCCGCTTTTTGTCAATCTGGGATCCCGCTATTTGTTCACTAAGAGGTTTCAGTAAAGTGTCCGGAATCGAGCGTAAAATTTGAAGAATCGTATTCTGAGAGTGGAGAGGTATGTTCCGCGCTCCGTTCCAGAATCCGGGAACTTCTAAAGGGCTAAAAAAATGTTTAAATGCAAAACGGCACTCGGGGCAACTCGCCTGCGGCTCAGACAATCCCCTCGCACCGTTTAACAACATTTTTCCACCTCCTTAAGAAGTTCCAGCGGATTCCTTCAAAGTCACACGGCCCACACCTCTCCGCTCTCAGAAAGTGTATCCAGTCCGTCCGCTTCGCTTCCTTCGCACTTCCCATCGGAAGCTCAGTGAAGCAAAACAGGCTGAGAAAACCGCGAAACGGCGCGGCTTGGATGTCTTATCATTTGTAAAGCTTTCCGGACGCGCCTCTGTTTTTCTCAGTTGATCATTCGATGACTTTCCCAGCCGATAAAGCAGAAAACAGGCCCCATTTCAAGAACCTTTCTGCGGAGCCGGAGGGTGTGGGCAGGGTGACTTCGTAAGGGTCTTAGCAGTGAATCTTGAAGTTCCGGACATGGACGTTAGGACAGACGGCGAGATTGTCTGAGCAAAGCGAGTTGCTCGCCGTCTGTCCTTGCATTTAGTCCATGCCCGGAACTTCTTAGATTCACTTAGGCCCTGGAGCGGAGCCCTGAACATCCCCTCCGGCTCTGCAGAATACGTTTTAGAATGCTCTCCTGTTTTCGGAAATATTGTCTCTAAAAGTCAGCGAACCTGATTAACTAAATAGCGGAAAGTTTCTTTACAGTTGATTTTTCTTCTTAAAATTAAACACAGCTCCATTGTAAAATACAAAGTACGGTTTTATAATCTGCCTTAAAGAGGTGATCATCATGAAAGAAGATATTCGTCTGGGACAGATTCTGACGGAAAAACGCCGAAAACACGGCATTACACAGGAGGAACTTGCCGCATCTCTGGGAGTGTCAAAAGCAGCAGTATCCAAGTGGGAGACCGGCTCTGCCTATCCGGATATTCTCATGCTTCCCAGAATTGCAGCATATTTTGATCTCACGATCGATGAGCTGATCGGTTATGAACCTCAGCTGAATACGGAAGAAATCAGAAAGCTGTACTGTCAGCTTGCCGGAGAATTTGCTTCCGGGCCATTCGACCACGCACTGAAACACTGCAGGGAATATGTACGCCGGTACTTTTCCTGTTATCCGCTTCTGTTTCAGCTGGCAACTCTTCTGATCAATCACACTTCGCTGGCACAGTCTTCCGAAACTTCCGGGCAGATGATTGAAGAAGCACTGAAGTTATATCAGCGGGTAAAAGACAGAACAGATAACCCTTCCCTGGGAAAAGAAGCCCTTCAAATGGAAGCTTACTGCCATCTGCTTCTCCACCAGCCGGAAGCAACTCTGAAACTTCTGGATGAAAACCAACCCGGCTCAGGTCCTGCCGAACCGATTCTGGCTTCAGCATATCAGATGACCGGGGACATACGATCCGCAAAAAAGATTCTGCAGGTTGGCATGTATAAAAACATCCTTGCACTGTTCAATCTGACAGCCTCTTATATGAAACAGTGCCAGAATGACCTTCCTGTATTCCAGGAAAACTGCCGCCGGCTTTCTCTCCTGGAAGAAATGGTCCATATAGATTCTCTACATCCGGGGATTATGCTGACCTGCTATGTAGAAATGGCTCAGGGCTGGATGATGCACGGCGAAAAGGAAAGAGCGCTCGAATATCTGAAAAAATACACCCGGCTGGCCTGCGGGAATATCTATCCGCTGCGCCTGCATGGAGATGAATATTTTACGCTTATGGATGAGTGGTTTGCAGATACATTAAGTCTTGGCGATTATCCGCCCAGAAACGATTCGGTAATCCGCCGCAGTATAACACAGGCTGTCACTGATAATCCGGCTTTTTCCAGTTTAAATAATGATTCACAGTTTCAGCACATGATTGATCTGTTAAAAGAGAACGAAAAGAGGAAATAGCATGCAGACAGTTATTTTAGAAAATTTATCCAAAACATACCCAAGTGGAAAGCAGGCGGTCCGGCAGATCAGCCTCTCCCTTAATTCCGGAGAAATCTATGGCTTTCTCGGGCCAAACGGCGCCGGCAAGACCACCACAGTCAAACTCCTGACCGGAATGCTGACCCCCTCCGGAGGGTGCTGCAGCGTACTCGGCACGGATCCTGCCCTGAATCCGGCCAAAACCCATGAAAATATGGGAGTTGTCACGGAACACGCTCAGATGTATGACAACCTGACAGGATTCGATAATCTGATCTTCTATGCTTCTGTCTTTGGGATCGCTTCTGAAGAAGGGAAAAAACGCGCTGACACTCTGCTTGAACAGCTGGGGCTCCAGGAAGCTGCTGACCAGAAACTCTCCGCCTATTCAACCGGAATGCGCCAGCGTCTTTCCCTGGCCCGGGCTCTGATCCACCGGCCGAAAGTCCTCTTCCTCGATGAACCCACATCCGGTCTTGACCCGGAAAGCGCCCAGAATGTCAATCATCTGATCCGGGAACTGGCAGAGAATGAGAATGTCACCATCTTCCTCTGTACCCATCAGCTTCGCTACGCGCAGGAAATCTGTACCTGTTTCGGTCTGATAGAGAGCGGCCGGCTTCTGGCATCCGGCACGCTTCAGGAACTTCAGACAAAGACACTGCCTGGCGCACTGCTCAAAATCCGCGCGGATCATGTCCCGGCCGATCTGACATTAAACCGGGGCACAGATGGGCAATACGAAATCAAAATTCGCTCAGAAGAAGATATTCCCGCCATCATACGCCGGATTGTGGAGGCAGGCGGAAATATTTATTCCGCTGCGGCAAAACGCCCCACGCTTGAAGACATTTATTTTTCTCTGACCGCACAGAAGAAGGAGGAAGAAGTATGAACCAGGCAATGACCGCTGTTATTAAAAAGGATTTCAAAGGGATCACGTCTAACCGGAGACTTTTCGCTTCTCTCCTGATCGTCCCGCTGGCACTTATGATTATTCTGCCCAGTATATTTGTCTTCATGATACACTTTATTCCGGATGATCCGGATGTACAGAAGCTGCTTGATCTCATCCCCCGGCTGGATCCTTCAGTCAGTATAGAGCTGACTGTTACCGGTCTGATCCTCAACTATATCCTTCCGGTATTTTTCCTGATCATCCCGATCATGGCGTCCTCTATCATGGCAGCCAGCTCCTTTGTCGGAGAGAAAGAGAAACACACACTGGAAACCCTTCTCTATTCTCCTCTTTCAGCAGGGCAGATTTTCCGTGCAAAAGTCATGGCTTCCTTCCTGCTGAGCATGACAGTGTCCATGATCTCGTTTCTCGCCATGTTCGCAGTTGTAGAGACAGAAGTCTTCTTCCTTATGGGATCGCTTTTGCTCCCGGACATAAACTGGCTGATCGTCCTGCTGCTCCTCTCTCCCTCTGTCTCTCTGATCGCCATAACTCTGATCGTCCGGGGTTCCGCCAAAGCACAGAGTGTAGAAGAGTCCCAGCAGAGCGCAGTATTCCTGATCATCCCTGTTCTGCTGCTGATCGTGGGACAGTTCAGCGGAGTCATGCTGTTAAACGTATGGATCCTGCTTGGCCTCAGCATCCTGTGTGCGGCTGCCGCATGGCTTCTTATGCAGCGGGCTTTGGGAAAGTTCACTTATGAGATGCTTCTGAGATAATGAAAGATGAAACCCAAACTCCATGAAATGATTTGCAAAACAAGAGCAGGGGATATCTCTCCCCTGCTCCTGCTAATACCGTTCCTTGTTATCTTTCAAACTCATCGCGTTCCCTTTTCAGCTGTTCGATCTGCTTCTGCAGGTCGGCAATCATTTGTTCCTGTTCGCTGATCTTTCCTTTCTGCGCGTCAATTTCATTCTGCATCTCATCAATCATATACTGTACGGTATTTTTGTCCAGCTCCAGCAATTCTTTTGAAAACATGCCCATCACCTTCTCCATATTCCTGCACAGCTCATAGATCTCCCTGTAATACGTCTGAAACTGCGGATATAAATCTATCAGCATTTCAATCATCTCAGGCTCATCCACACTCAGGAATGCAAGCCATGCCTCCAACCTGTTTCTGATACCATTATTGTGGAGAATTTCGCAGAAAATGTCAAGCGGAAGAAAGATATATTCCTGCAGGAGATCAATATCTATCCCGCTGTCCGGGAAACATATATCCCAGCTTCTGTACCTCTACATTTGCATTTCCTCCTGTGCGTCAATCGTTTTTTACAGTTACATTCATTGACGGGTTTTATGCTCCGATATCTGAGCTCCGAAAATGGGAAGCCTTAAGACCATGGTAAAAACAACGGCAAGAACACCGCTGAATTATTTTGTTTCTCTTCCGGAGTCTCATACAGCATAAACTCCTCATACTCTGCCTGAGCAAATGGAGAAATCAGTAAATGTACATTTGCTGCCGTCCTTTTGATTCCTGAGAGGTATAAAGGGTTCTCTGTCATTTCATTCCTTTCCGCATCAAGTTTATACTCCGGCTGCATCAAATCCGAAACAGCATTGCTGCCGGTATTTAACAAAAACAATGCCATTAGTACGGCGAGTGCAATACTGAGCAGTTCCTTATGTACTATCATTACGATCATTGTAAATACAGCTGAAATTGTAATTATACCTATCAAGCTCAAAACAAAATCAATAAAAAATTTTGTACAGGTTATACCATCGCTAAACTCCAGATGCTTAACAGCAGAAAAAACAAATCCAGCGACGGTATTTATCACAAGTAAAATCGAAGCACATACAGCACTGACTATCACCTCGGCAAAATAAATCTGCTTTCTCTTATACCCTGCTGTAATCTTATTATTTATTGTGCGCGATTCAAAATCATGACCTGTATGCAGCGGAATGAATACAGCCATGAAGATGCAGATCTTAGATGTATCACTCAGAAGAAATGTAGTAGTATATACTTGAAATCCATAACCGCTCCACACAATTTCATAAGCAGGTAAAATAATCATGGCGATAATCCCTGCCCATAAAACAGGTGATGTAATTGCCCGTTTTAATTCCACAAATAACAGTCTGTTCATAATATATCCTCTTCTCTGCATTACAGAATGTTTTCAAAATAAAAAGTTTCAAGGTCTGTCCCGGCAATCTCGTTTGAATTAAACTCACGTATCAATGTTCCGTTTTTTAAGAATCCATAGTCTGTAGCGATTTTCTGTAATTCCCCTAAAATATGGCTTGAAATCAATATAGACATTCCATGTTTTTGATTCAGATCTGCAATAACTGTACGCATATCTTTTATTCCCTCCGGGTCCAAACCATTGAGCGGCTCATCCAGGATCAAAAAATCCGGCTTCCCTGCAAGAGCCATTGCCAGTCCTAACCTCTGCTTCATACCAAGCGAATAATTTACAGCAAGTTTTCCGGTATCATGAAGGCGTACGAGTTCCAACAGCGCCTTTATACTTTTGCCTTTCGCTCCTGTAATGCTCATCTGATATTTTAAATTGCCGCGCGCACTCAGCAGCGGGTAGATCGCCGGCGTCTCGATAACTGCTCCTACTCTGATCCCCCGCATTTTTCGAACAGATCCAGATGTCGGAACCTGCAGATTCGCCAAAATCCGCATCAATGTCGTTTTACCGGCGCCATTATTTCCTATCAGCCCATAAACAGCGCCTTGCGGAATATTCAGCGATACATGATTCAGAGCTGTCGTTTCTTTGTATTTTTTACAAAGCTTATTTGTCCTGATAATGTAATCCAATATCTTAATATTACGGTGATACATATGACAGTAGCAGAAATGATAAAGCAAACACGTACAGAATCGAATATGACACAGGAAGAATTCGGTCAGAAATTCGGCATAACAAGACAATCTGTATCAGCATGGGAAAACGGGAGAAGTATGCCGGATCTTCAGACGCTGATTGACATATGCAATACATATCATATATCTCTTGATAAACTTCTTAATGAAGATAAAGAGTATATCACAAAAATTGATTTTTCCTATCATCTGAAAAAAATCATAAAAAGAATTGCTCCGTGCATTATAATTTTTCTTTTATTATTTACAGGGATATTTGTTCGCTGGAAAATAATTTCTATAAATAAAAACACCGAATTCGCGGAAGCTGCAGCTCAAATGGGATTCGTCCTCGAAAACGGCGTTTATCGATTAAAAGAAGACGATGTCCTTTATCAATTGCCAAATCAAAAACTGCCCTTTTTAAAGGAAGATTTTTATGTAAAGAACAGTTATGCAGATTTTGAAATAGACACCGTGGAAACTCAAATAATTCTTTATAATGACAATAATGTCTCAATTTATTTTAACCATAACAGATCCATCCGCGGAAATATATCTGAAAACGGTGAACTTATCCCCGTTGATAACACTCTGAATACAAAAGAGCAGCAGCTTTTTGATGAGAACAGTAATGAAATAGAGAGGATATTAAAGCAGTTGTTTGTCATTCATAATTCGGTATATTCCGTGTGACAGCTATTTAGTTCAATAATTACCGGTTTCAAATCGAACGAAAACAGAGTGGATTTACAAGACGTATTCTGCTGGGAGGGGGACTGTGTTCGGCTTCCGCTCCAGGGGATAAGGGAAACTAAGGAGTTCCGGGGACGGACTAAAAGCAGAGACAGACGGTGAGCAACTCGCTGCGCTCAAACAATCTCACCGCCTACCTCAACGTCCCTCCCCGGAACTCCAAGTTTGCCTAATCCCCCTCCGAAGTCAGCCGTCCACAGTCTCCCTCCCAGCAGAAAGTATTTTGAAATGGGGCTGTTTTCTGGTCGCTTCAGAAGGGAAGTTAATGAATAAACAGGCTGAAGGAAACAAAGGCGCGGCGGAAAGCTTTACAAATGGTAAAACTTCCAAGTCGCGCTGTTTCGCGTTTTTATCAGTCTATTTTGCTTCACTGAGCTTCCGGCGTGAAGCATGCAGGAAGCGAAGCGGACGGACTGGATACACTTTCTGAGAGC
>DXGZ01000125.1 GCA_019113645.1 Candidatus Mediterraneibacter vanvlietii
GAAACAGCATCAATTTTTTTTGTAAAAATTGTAAAACGGTATTTACAAGAGGATGTTTTCTGGTATAAAATTCCGATTTGGAAAAATACAAAAAAAGGAGCCACTCAGATGAAAGCAGTACAACACGATATGACATCCGGAAATCCCATGAGGATCATCCTCAGTTTTACAATTCCTATTTTTATCGGTAATGTATTCCAGCAGTTTTATAATATGGCAGACGCTGTGATTGTCGGAAAATTCGTAGGGACGAAAGCACTGGCGGCAGTGGGAAGCACAGGGACGATTATGTTTCTGATCTATGGATTTGTAGTCGGTATGACCGCAGGCTTTACCGTACTGACCGCCCAGAAGTTCGGCGCGGGAGATATGGATGCCATGAGGAAGACTGTGGCGGGCGCTTCGATTCTGTCTCTGATTGTCGGTGTGCTGCTGACCGCGGGATTCATGATATTTATGCATCCCTGGCTGGAAGCTATGAATACCCCGGAAGATATCTATGCGGACGCTTACGCCTATATTATGATTATCAGCGCAGGAATTCTCGCCCAGATGCTTTACAACCTTCTCGCCAGTATTCTGCGCGCGCTGGGGAACAGCAGGGTTCCGCTTTATTTTCTGATCCTGTCCGCGGCGCTCAATATCGTGCTTGATCTGGTGCTGATTATCGTATTCCACATGGGAGCGGCAGGCGCGGCGGTAGCCACCGTGATTTCACAGGGGGTATCGGGAATACTGTGCTTTATCTATATTGTAAAGAAGGTCCCCATGCTTCATATGACAAGAGATGACTGGCGCCCGTCAGGGAGCCTGCTGTGGACCCAGATCCGCATCGGCATCCCCATGGCGCTCCAGTATTCCATCACTGCCATCGGAACCATGATGGTACAGTCCTCTGTCAATATCCTGGGCTCAACGCAGGTGGCGGCATTTACCGCGGCAGGGAAGATCGAGCAGGTCGTGACCCAGGCATATGTGGCGCAGGGTACCACCATGGCAACTTACGGGGCTCAGAATATGGGCGCGGGGAATGTGGCGCGTATCAGACAGGGCTTCAGGGCGTCTACGATTATCGGCGTGATCTACGCATTTATTGCCGCTGCATTTGTTATGACGGTTGGAAAATACATGACCTATCTCTTTGTGTCGGAAGATGTGGAAGTGATTATGGGATCAGTTGATCTCTATCTGAAGTGTATCGGCGTATTCTTTATCCCGCTGGCGATTGTCAATATTTACAGAAACGGAATCCAGGGACTGGGATACGGACTTCTTCCAATGATGGCAGGTGTTGCGGAACTCATCGGAAGAGGTGTGGTTGCAGTGATTGCCGCGGGACACAGAAGTTACCTCGGGGTATGTCTGGCGAGTCCGGCAGCCTGGGTGCTTGCATCTCTTCTGCTGCTTGCCATGTATTACTACATTGTGAAAATTGATCTCAAAAAAATATTCCGCGGCAAAGAAACCGGGAATAAAACAGAAACTGCCGTGAACTGAAAACAGATCCGCAGGTTACGCTTTAGGCGAAGTCCAATGGCCGTACATAAGGCTTTACATACAGCCATTGTCTTCTTAATTTATGATTTAAGCATAACAGGGAATTGTGAATCTATTGTTACGATATCCATAAGAAATTTTAAAAATTATAAAAAGAAACTAAACAGGTGCGGGAGGCTTGCAGCCGGAGATCAGAGGGCTGTTCCCCCGCCCCTTTTTACTGTGTGCATCATGTCCTGGAGTGCGGCTGCCCAGCGGTCTTTTTCCGCGTCATAGCGCTCGAAAAGCCATGCGATCGCCTGGTCCATTCCCTCATCCGAGAGAGGGAAGGAAGCACTTTCTCTTTCCTCTTCCGGCGTCTGTTCAAAACACCAGGGTTCCGGGTATATGTATACGGTAAATGTAGTGCTGTTCTTTCCGTCATCGCCGCAGAAAAAATAGCGCATGCCGTTATGGCTTCCTGAGAAGGGCTCTTTCTTCAGCCCGCCGTACGGAATCAGTTTTTTATCAATCATATTTCGTACATTCCTTTCAAGATATTATCCTGCAATCATTTCGCTTATTACAGAGCCTATGAGGAGGACCGCTGAAGCACCGCGATCAGCAGGAAGCATCAGCAGCTCCTTCCATGGCTCTTTCTGATTGTATTACACTTAATTATATCACATTACATAATTTTATCACATTATATCACTGTGCGGCGACTGCGGCAAACTCTGTTGTCACGAGATCCTCATAGGGAACGCGCTCCGCAAGTTCTCCGGCGCTCTCGAGAATATCCTGCAGAAGGTCAAAACTGCTCTCCTCAAAGATCAGGTTGCTCTTCCAGGTATCCTGTTCGTAGTAGCGGCTGACGATTGTGGTGATTGTCTCCAGATCCGTCTCCGGGAACTGCGGTTCGATAATCTTCGCAATTTCTTCCGGTGTGTGTGCCTGCACATAGTCCATGCCTTTCTGAAGCGCGTTGGTGAATCCCTGGATGATGTCAGGGTTCTCGTCAATGAAACTCTGTTTCGCGCTGAATGCTGTATAAGGAACATAACCGCTGTCCTCGCCGAGGGATGCGACTACGTATCCTTTGCCTTCTGATTCAAGAGAAGTAGCGCCGGGCTCAAATTCAACTGTAAAATCACCCTGTCCCTCCGCAAATGCGGCGGCTGTTGAACCGAAGTCAATATTCTGGTTGATTTCCAGGTCTTTCTCAGGATCGATTCCATTCTGCTTCAGAATATATTCGAAGACCATTTCCGGCATACCGCCCTTCCTTCCGCCGAGCACCAGATGGCCCTTCAGATCCTCCCAGGAGAAGTCGGGCATTTCTTCCCTGGCAACAAGGAAGTTCCCGGCTCTCTGAGTGAGCTGCGCGAAGTTGACGACATAGTCGGTGGCTCCTTCCGCATACGTGTAAATGGATGCTTCCGAACCCATAAATCCGATATCTGCCTCTCCCGAAATAACAGCGGTCATTGTCTTATCCGCGCCGAATCCGCACACAAGATCCAGGTCGATTCCCTCATCTTCAAAATATCCCTCTTCGATCGCCACATACATGGGCGCGTAGAAGATGGAATGGGCTACTTCGTTCAGAGTTACTTTGGTAAGAGCTTTTTCTTCAGGTTCCTCCACAGAAGTCTGGTTTTCAATTTCCGATTTCTGTTCTGTCTGCTCCGTGTCCCCTGAACAGCCTGCAAGAAGCGAAATGCTCAGGACACCGGCGGTAAAAAGGGCAAGAAAACGCTTTTTCATAAAATCCTCCCGTTAAAGCTGTGATTCCTTACTACTATATGAGAGAAAATAATGAAAGGTTCCGGACGCAAAAACTCCGGCGGGAACAGATGTCCGGCCGGAGTCTGATATTCATGATTCGGTTTTCAACAGTAACGTTGCCGTTGATCAGTCGTCATAATCATCGTCTGCGTAATCATCCTCAAAAGCGTCATCGTAATCGTCATCATCTTCATATCCGCCGCCGCGTGAAGCGATCGCGAGAATCAGTGAGATCACTGCGAGCACACCGCCTGCAACAGCTGCGATGAGAAGCTGAAGGTCATCGCCTCTCTGAAGGAATGCGAATACCGCGCCGCCCAGATAAAATACCATGGGCAGGAGGAATGCGAATACCGTGCTTCTTGACACCATGATGAAATACAGAAGCGCAGCGACAAGCAGGCAGAGAGCTACCACGATATATGTGATGCCGGAAGTGGTTCCGGTCTCGTTCGCTGTGCTTGTAAGCCCTGTCACAAATCCTCTGTAAATGAAGAAGGCGAATCCGAGAGTTGAGATTATGCCGAGAATGATGCGCATAGCACGGAATCTCGGTTCATCATCATAATATTCATCGTCATCATCGTACTCGTCAACCTCGGCTTTCTTTGTCGACGGTTTCGGAGCCGGCTGCTTTGCAGCAGTCTTATCTGCTGGTCTTCTGATCGCGGTTGTATCTTCTTCTGCTTTTGATTTCTTCCTGGAAGGCTTGCTTATCGTTCCTGTAGCAAGCATATCCTCATATCCCTGACGAGCTGCCTTCTCACGCTTTGTGCGCACTTTTTCAGGCGGAATGTTGCTGTAACGCTTATCTTCAGCATCAGCACTTCCGGCTCCCTGAACCGCACGTCTCTTAACCGGTTTTTTCGCCGGAGCAGCTTCCGCGTTTGAGCCGGAAACATTCTCAGCCGGTCTCGGGCGGCGTTTTGCCTGACCGTCAGCCGGTCTTCTGCGCGGCGCTTCGCCGGAAGCTCCCTCTGCTCTGCGCTGTGCCGGTTTTGCGCCGGTTCTCTGCCCGGACTTCTGACCTGCTTCCTTTGAAGCAGCTTTAGCCTGATCAGCTGTGCGTCTCTCGGCAGTTCTCTTTCCGGTATCTGGTTTCTCAGCGGCTTTCTTTTCACCAGCCGGCTTTTCAGCGGCCGGTTTCTCGCCTAACTTGCGGGTTGTGTCAGCCTGCGCAGTCTGAACCGGCTTAACAGGTGACGGAGCTGCTGCGGCTGAAGCAGGCGCTTCCGCCTTGTGAGCAGCCTTTTTCGCAGCCATCTTTTTTGCGCGCTGCTTATCCAGATTCCACTGCTTGCGGCAGTCACGGCAGATCGCATATTCGTTAAAGATCGGATCACCGTTCTCATTGGTGCCAATCTGTTTCTTCTGTAATTCAAGATCTTTTCCACATATTGGACACTTCATAGTAATTATACTCCTCTCTTTTGTTGAACAGAAATTTACAACACGTCCATTATAACATTTCGAAAGGATAAGAACAATGAAAAAATGTAATATCCGCCCGAAAAGTGCAAGATCTTGAGATTATCTGTCGGTTTATGTCGTTTTTTCCTTTTCTTTCCCCGGAACTTCGGGGTGAAGCTGGCAGATATCGTTATAGGATTCCAGCTCTTCTCTGCTCTGCGGCAGCGACGGGATCAGTCCGGTATAGTCCATTGCGGATGCGGCATTTGAGAGATAGTCAAAGTTATCGATCCGCAGCTGGTTTTCTTTCTGGTTTCCTGTCAGGCTGTCTGGTGTATTATTCTTCGGATTCTTTTTTGTTTTTTCCTGTTTGCGTTCTGACATCAGCGCCTCCGTTCCGCCGCCGTTTTTGGCGGCATTTTTGTATTTGATATTTGACAGCAGATGAGATACATAGAAGATTCTCTGCTGTTTCTTATAGATTCTGCAGAATGCAAGAATTGTATTCTCCGGAAAACAGAAACACCGGAAAATATAAAGGTTCACCTGGAGAGGTGCTTTGTGCTATAATAGCTGCGGCGGAGGTGAAACAAATTATGAAATTTATTGCAGATACACATTCTCATACGATAGCAAGCGGACACGCGTACAGCACGATCAAGGAGATGGCGGCAGCGGCAAAAGAAAAAGGACTGAAGGCGCTGGCACTCACGGAACATGCTCCCGAGATGCCGGGAACATGCGGACTTTACTACTTCCAGAATCTGGACGTTGTGCCAAGGGAGGCGTGCGGCATCCGGCTTCTGATGGGCGCTGAAGTGAACATAATGGATCCGGACGGAACGATTGATCTTCCGGAGAAGACGTGCCGGGATCTGGATATTGTCGTGGCCAGCATTCATCTGCCGTGTTATGGATCAGATCATACGGAGGCGGAAAACACAAGAGCATACGTGGAGACGATGAAAAAACCGTATGTCAATATTATCGGCCATCCGGATGACGGCAGATTCCCGTTTGATTATGAAGTACTGGTCAAGACGGCGAAAGAGACGGGGACCCTGCTGGAGGTAAATAATTCTTCCATGCGTCCTCAGAGCAGCAGGGTGGGAACGAGAGAGAACATTCTGACCATGCTCGACCTGTGCAAGCAGTACGATGTGCCGATCACAACAGGAAGCGATGCTCACGTTGATGTGGATGCGGGAAATTTTACCAATGTGGCTGAGATTCTGAAATACTGCGGATTCCCGGAGGATCTGGTTGTGACTGCAGATTATGAAAGGCTGAAGTCTTACTTAAATAATGTCTGACAGTTCAGCCCGCGCCCTTCGGATAGTTCCATGGCTGAACTGAATTATTAAAAATCTCTGTATAAAACAGTATAAAGTGGTGGACTTTAAAAGTTTAGTGTGCTAAAATATAAAATAGTCTAAAACAGAAATGAGTAAACATGGTGCGTCAGACTGTTTTTTGATTAGCTTGAAAAGGAGATAAATCATAATGAGTAAGAAAATACGGACGGAGGCGGTAGACTATCTGTTTAAAGCTATCCTCAGCCTGGAAAATAAAGAAGAATGCTATATATTCTTTGAAGATATCTGTACGATCAATGAACTTCTTTCCCTTTCGCAGAGATTCGAAGTGGCAAAGATGTTAAGAGAGCAGAAGACTTACCTCGAGATAGCGGATAAGACAGGGGCTTCCACAGCAACGATAAGCAGGGTGAACCGGTCGCTGAATTATGGAAATGACGGATATGATATGGTGTTCGAGCGGCTGGATCAGGAGGAGAATAACCAGGACGGAAACGCGGAGGCGTAAGAGCCGGGACAGCAGAAAGAATAGGAAACAGGATGAAGATTGCAGTTAATCCGAATGCTGAAAAATAAGCCGGAATCACGATGGAAAGCAGTTGTGATTCCGGCTGTTGTTTTATTTATCGTCTTTATTGGCGAGCTCATCGATGATCTTTTCGATCATCATTTTCTTCAGATACACGTCAAAACTCAGGCTGCAGATAAAAGCGAAAAGTTTCAGGTCATCGCGGTCTTCGCCCTCCGGCATACTCTCGAAAGCTGTGAGAGACTTGTCATATGCTTCCCTGACAGATGCCTTCATAGGCTCGATGCGGGATTTTTCCATCTCGCACACTTCCTGATAGAGATCCGCCAGAGAAATCTCACCCTCCCCGGAGAAATACCTCTCGCGGATCGGCTCGAGTACGGTTTCAATATCCTTTATGGAAAGAATGTTCTTAAAATAGTAGATCAGTATCAGGAGAAGAACATGCTCCTTGGAATATT
>DXGZ01000126.1 GCA_019113645.1 Candidatus Mediterraneibacter vanvlietii
GTATCCGCCACCGCCGCCTTCGCCGCCTTCAGATGATGAATCTGTAGATGCTGTTGAGGATGATCCTCCGCCACATCCTGCGAGTAATCCTGCTACCATGCATCCGCCAAGTAACACTGCTAAAACTTTCTTTTTCATATTTCATATCCTCCTGAAATAATATTTGCGGCCATATTCGGGAATCCGTCTTCTGTACTTCCGGTCTCTTCGGATACCGTGCATATATCCTCTCCACCGTACACATCTGCGGATCTCCAAGGTACAGCCTGCCTTTGTGGGGTTTCTATAGCAACAGCCGGCAGCCATAGATGCTCTTTCGTCTCCCGGCTGTTATCTATCAAACTTTTCCGGATCTGTGGTCAGCTTCTGACCATATCCGTCATTTTTTATTTTCCTTCTTTCTTCCTGTTCAGGATATCAATCAATACGGAAGCAATCAGTACAAGACCTGTAATGATCTGCTGCCAGTTTGCTGTCAGTCCGATGAACGGAAGACCTGTCTTCAGAAGACAGATAACAAATACACCTGCGAAAGTACCTGTGATACTTCCCACGCCGCCTGTCATGGAAACACCGCCGATAATCGCGCCGCCGATTGCGTCAAGCTCGAATCCGGCACCGCTTCCCGGCTGTACTGTCGGGAAGATTGCGGAGTAAGCGATTGCCGCAAGTCCTGTGAAGAATCCGCAGATTACATATGCGAATACATGGTAGAACTTAACGTTTACTCCTGAAAGTCTGGTCGCTTCCTTGTTACTTCCGATTGCCAGTGTATAACGACCTACTTTTGTGTGATTCAGCACAAATGACATTATGATTACCAGCAGAACAATCCACAAAAATCCGATCGGGATATTCATTCCGTCCATCTGGATCTTGAAGATATTTCTGAACCATCCGCCCGGCTGTGTTGCTGTCGGCCACGGAATACCATAACCGCCTACAACGATTGAACCAAGTCCACGGGTGATCATACAGGTACACAGCGTTGCCAGGAACGCCGGCAGATCCATCAGCGCCACAAGACATCCGTTGATCACACCAAACACAACACCGATCAGAATCGTAACCAGAATACCTGCGCCTGTCGGCCAGTCATGGTGAACGATCAGATAACCGCCGATCAGTGAGTAGCAGATAAGTCCTGTACCGATGGAAAGGTCTACACCTGCTGTCAGAAGCGGGAATGTAACGCCGATCGCCATCAGGGCGATATAATAGGAATAATCCAGAATACTTACTACTGTTGTATATTTTCTAAACTGCGGGCTCATTGCACAGAATAAGATAAACAATGCAATGACGATCAGGATGACAATAAATTTCTGTCCGCCCATCCTGTCAATGAATGATCTGTTATTCGTGCCGGCCGTTTTACTTACCGTTTTATTTGCCATCACGTTTTCCTCCCTAATTTATCTCTCGCGTAGCCATGTTCATGATATTTTCCTGTGTAGCCTCGGAAATATCCAGCTCACCAGTTTTCTTACCTTCACACATAACAACGATTCTGTCACTCATTCGAAGGATCTCTGTCATCTCTGAGGAAATCATTATAATGGCTTTGCCTTCAGCTGCAAGCTGATTCATCAGCTTGTAGATCTCATTCTTTGCACCTACGTCGATACCTCTTGTCGGCTCATCGAAAATCAGGATATCACAGTTTCTCGTCAGCCATTTTGCGATAACGACCTTCTGCTGGTTACCACCGGAAAGGTTGACAACAAGCTGGTCAACACTCGGTGTTTTTGTTGCCAGGGACTCAACGTATTTCTCGGCAATCTCTTTTTCTTTCTTCTTATCAATGAACGGTCCGTTGGCGAATGCATCCAGATCTGCCATCGTTGTATTTTCCGCAACGGATTTCTGTACTACAATACCATATCTCTTTCTGTCCTCGGAAAGATATCCGATACCGTGCTTAACAGCGTCCTGCGGGCTCTTGATCGTAACTTTCTGTCCATTGATATAGATATCTCCGCTGTCCATTGGGTCTGCTCCGAAAAGCGCTCTCGCTGTCTCGGTACGTCCTGCTCCCATCAGTCCTGAGAATCCGAGGATTTCTCCCTTGTGAAGTTCAAAGCTGACATCCTGGACCATCTTTCCTGCATTAAGATGCTCTACCTTCAGCACAACCGGAGATCCTTTCGGAGTCATGTTCTGAGTCTTCGGATCCTCGTAGATAACACGTCCAACCATCATGTTAATGATGTCGTCTTTCGTGGAATCCTTTGTGATCAGCGTTCCAACATATGTACCATCTCTCATAACCGTTACACGGTCTGTGATAACCTTGATCTCATCCATACGGTGGGAGATATATACAATTCCCAGTCCCTGCTCGCGCAGATCACGAATGATCTTAAACAGCTCTTCGATCTCAGCCTCTGTCAGAGCGGCAGACGGCTCGTCGAAGATGATGACTTTCGCCTTATGAGAAATCGCTTTTGCAATCTCGCACATCTGCTGTTTTCCGACTGTCAGTCTGCTCATTGTTTCCTTCGGATCAATGTCGATATGCATTCTGTCGAACAGCTTCTTTGCTTCTTCATTCATCTTCTTGTCATCAATCCGGATTCCCTTCTTGAATTCTCTTCCGATGAAGATGTTCTGGGCAACTGTAAGATGTCCCAGCATGTTCAGCTCCTGGTGCACGATAACAACGCCTGCGTCCTGAGCTTCACGTGTATTATGAAATTCTACTTCTTTTCCTTCATATGTAATTGTTCCGGAATCTTTCTTATAGATACCTGTCAGCACCTTCATCAGTGTTGACTTACCGGCACCGTTCTCTCCCATCAGCGCGTGTACTTCGCCTTTTCTCACTTCCAGATCTACATGGTCCAGTGCGTGAACACCCGGGAAGGATTTGTCGATCCCTTTCATTGTTAATATAACTTCACCCATTTTCTTTACCCTTGCCTTTCTTAATCACAATCACACTTCCTGATTTCCATGTATCGTTATTAATTCTTTCTGCGTCTTGCGACAACATCACTGAACACAGCAACGATAACAATGATACCTGTAATGATAAGCTGATAGTTTTTATTTATGCCAAGAGCCAGAATTCCTTCCTGAAGCAGGGAAATAATAAACACACCGATAATCGTACCGCTGATGGATGCAAGACCTCCGGCCATGGAAGTTCCTCCCATTACACATCCTGCGATCGCCTCGTTGTTATACTGATCTCCATATCCGGGCTGTACTGTTGTGTAAGCTCCTACATAGAAGATCGCGGAGATACCTACCAGAAGTCCGCAGAGGATGTAAGCCATCATCTCCCATTTCTTTACATTTACACCGGAAAGTCTTACTGCTTCTTTATTGCTTCCAAGACAGAGGATATAACGTCCCATCTTTGTCTTGTTCAGGATAACCGCGCAGATAACTGCAACTACGATAAGAATAATAAGTCCCACCGGAATATCATTGTATCTTACAAGGTATCTGTACCAGCCGTTTGCAGTGTCATTCGCCTGCGGCCAGTTAACGGACTGTGTTCTTGTAAATACAGATGCAAGACCTTTTGCAATATTCATGCTCGCCATGGATGTAATGAATGACGGCACCGACCAGTATGCAACAAGATAACCGTTAAAGATTCCAAATCCGATTCCGATCACAAGGCTGATCAGAAGCGCTGCCGGAAGCGGAACCCCATATGTAACCAGGCTGAATCCTGCGATCAGCGCACAGCAGAACATAACCGGTCCAATCGAGAAATCAATTCCGCCTGTCGCGATTACAAATGTAACTCCCAGAGATAAGAATCCCAGGAAGTACGCATAGTTCAAAGCACTTAAGATTCGGCTGCTTCCTACAAAGTTACCGCCTGTAAGGGCACAGAACAGAGCGTACATCAGAATCAGTACGATGCAGAGTACAATTCTGTTAAACCCCACCTTTTTAACTAAAGGATTTTGTTTGATTGCTTCCACTTTTCTTCCTCCCATCTTTTGCTTCGATGCATTGTTTCGATTAATGGTGCCTCACCTTATTTGATTCCCCCATTCCTCATTTTGCGTAACGGTTCGCCTTTCCCAACTTTGCTTTTTGTTTATTGTTTTCAGGCACATTTCACATTTTTTCAGAATGCAATCCATCTTTGTGGTTAAATTATACAACTATGGCCTGTCATTGTCAATGATTCCCAAGCCATTAAAAGCGAACCGGTTCGCTTTCGTCATTTTCACCAAGTTTCTTCTTTGTTTTTCTGTTTTTCCACCGATCTAATGTACATTTCCACCAACAGCATCACATTTTTCTGATAGAGTTTCCTTCGCGCATCCGAGCGCTGAAACTGATCCTGATCGGAACTCCCTCTTCCTTTTTTGTAATACGGTTCAGAAGCATTTCAATTGCTCTTTTGGACATCTCTTCCATTGGCTGGACCATGATCCATAGTTTCGGCCGGATCACCTTCGTCATCAGGATGTCGTCAAAACCTATGATCGAAATGTCACCGGGACAATTCAGTCCGGATTCATTTATCGCCATGATACCTCCAAGCGTTGTATCATAATTGCTCAGTATCACGGCAGTAGGGGGATCCGGAAGCTTCATCAGCCGTTTCACACCCTGGTATCCCAGCTCAAAAGAATGCCGCGCGCATACCTGATATTCATCCACAACAGGGATTTCAGCCTCCCGGAGGGCATCTCTGTACCCTTTCATTCGTTCCATTCCGGTATACTCCACATCTGATGCGACAAGAGCAATCTTTCGATGGTTGTTCTCAATCAGTTTACTTGCCGCCCGGTAAACAGCCGTTCTGTTATCCAGTTCCACACAGTCCAGCTCTATATCCCGGAACGCGCGGTCTATCAGCACTACAGGCACTCCCGCGTTTTTCGCGGGTTCGAGAAATCTGCCGTTCAAACTTACGGCAAACACCAGAATTCCGTCCACTTTTCTGTTCAGCAGGAACTGCAGATTTTTTTCTTCGATTTCTTCATCGTTACACGAATCGCAAATCAACATTCCATAACCGTTTTTGTGCAGCTCCTGCCCCAGATAATGAAGCATGTTGCCGACAAACAGGCACTGAATGTCATAAACAAGCACTCCAATCGTTTTCGTGCGGTTTGTGACCAGCCCGCGCGCCAGCTCATTCACTTCATAATGCAGCTCCTCTATCGCCTCCTCTATCAGTTTCCTGTTCCGCGGAAGGACGTTTCCGCCATTAAGATACTTGGAAATTGTCGCCAGGGATAAACCGGTTCTATCCCTGATATCGCGAATCGTTGCAGCCATAGTTACTCCTTTCGGGGAGTCAGCGTACCGTTCATTATGCATAACTTCTAATGCAACTGCTATTTTTATTAAAGCACACAGCGAAATGACAGTCAAGCATTTTCACGAATCCGCAACCTGTAGCTGAATTTTTCAAGCGAACCGATACTATCCTTTTATTTTTTTGTATACTTTAAACAACACAAGGGGAATCTTATTCGCAGTTGTTCATCTGCACCCCGGTTTTACACCAGTATTTTCTTAAACCTCTCATAGGCTTCATCCCATGCTGCCGTATCCTGCGGTTCATAGGTTTTAATCTCCTGAGACCGTTTGATAATTTCTCTCGCCTCGGCAAGCGAACTGATATCGCCCGAAGCCATGAGCTGAAGCGCAACATTGCCGAGCACCGTAGCTTCAACAGGTCCCGCGCTCACTCTGCATCCGCAGGCATTCGCGGTAAACTGGCACAGAAGCGCACTCTGGGTACCTCCTCCTACCATGTACACAGTCTGGTACTCTTTTCCTGTACAATCCTTAATTTCTTCCATCGCATGACGATATTTCATCGCCAGACTTTCATTGATACAACGCACAACTTCTCCGATTGTCTCCGGAACAGCCTGCCCTGTTCTCCTGCAGAATTCCCGAATTCTGGACGGCACATCGCCCGCCGGAGTAAATTCCGGAGCGTCCGGATCGATAAAGCACTGAAGCGACGGCGCTTCTTTTGCCATAATCTCAAGATCACCGAATCCGTATTCCTGTCCTTCTCGAATCCACTGACGGCGGCTCTCCTGGATGCACCAGAGACCGATAATGTTTTTCAGGAAAGAGGTCTTCCTTCCATAGCCGCCTTCATTTGTAATATTGTAATACTCTGATTTGTCATTGATAATCGGAGCGGAAAGTTCTGTTCCGAGAAGCGACCATGTACCGCAGCTCAGGAAAATAAAATCTTCCTCAGCAGCCGGAACTGCAACGAGAGCGCACTGCGTATCATGTCCCGCAACAGCCATCACATCGATCTTATCCAATCCCAGTTCCGTGCAGATCTCATCTGTCAGTTCGCCGACTTTTGTTCCGGTCGGAACAATCTCCGGGAAGATATGTTTCGGAATCTTTAACGCCTCGATCACTTCATCAGACCACTCGCCCTTTCTCGCATCGAGAAGCTGTGTCGTGGACGCGATAGAATATTCCGCTTTTTTCTCTCCTGTAAGGAAATAATTGAAGAGATCCGGCATGAGGATCATTTTATCCGCGCGGTCCAAAAGATCGCCGCGATTCTTCAATATTGAAAGCAGCTGGAACGCCGTGTTGATCTCCATAAACTGATTGCCCGTAATATCATAGAATTTTTCCTTATCGATCAGCTTGAAGCTTTCATCCAGCATGCCTGCCGTACGGTTGTCACGATAATGGACCGGATTTTCCAGAAGTCTTCCTTCTTTGTCAACAAGACCGAAATCCACTCCCCATGTGTCAATACCGATACTTTCGATCTTTCCGCATTTTTTTGCTTTAATCAGCCCCTGCTTAATCTCAAAGAACAGCCGGAGCACATCCCAGTACATCGTTCCGTTTAAGATGACCGGATCATTGGAAAAACGATGAAGTTCCTCAATCGATATCTTTTCTCCATCGAAAGTTCCGCACATTGCCCTGCCACCGGAAGCGCCAAAGTCAAAAGCCAATACTTTCTTTTCCATTTTAATCTCCTTGTATACGAGAGGGTTGAAAGTTTTCCTTTCAACCCTCTCCTTTCTTCCTATTATTTATACAAATGGCAACTGTATTCTATTTGTACGGTTTGTAAAGAGCGCCGTAGTTTGCGCATGCTCTGTAATCAGCGCCTTCTTTGTCCATGCCGAATGCGTTCCATGCAGCCGGACGGAAGATCTTGTCCTCCGGTACGTTATGCATAGCTACCGGAATACGGAGCATAGATGCGAATGTAATAAGATCCGCGCCGATATGTCCATAGGAAATCGCTCCGTGGTTTGCTCCCCAGTTGTTCATTACATCATAAGCTGATTTGAACGCGCCTTCTTTGCCGTTGCATCTCGGTGCAAACCATGTACACGGCCATGTATAGTCCGTACGTTTCCACAGTGTATCAGATACATCCTCCGGAAGTCCTACAGTCCATCCCTCTGCGATCTGAAGCATCGGTCCAAGACCCTTTACAAGGTTCAGACGGATCATCGTAGCCGGCATCTGTACTTTTGTTTCAAAACGGCTGGAATATCCGCCGCCGCGGAAGTAACCAAGGTCAGCCATGTTCCATGTTGTAGCGTCCATGATTGCCTGCTGGTCTTCTTCTGTTACATTCCACCATTCTTTCATAACGCCGTTGCCGTTTTCATCTTTTGCAGCGCCGCTTGCGTCAAGGCAGCATGCGCCGGAGTTAATCAGGTGGATGATACCGCCGTTTTCTTTTGCAACGCCTTCAAGATCATAACCTGTTACTCTCTTAACAGCTTCCGGGCTCCAGTATGTACGAACATCCGCAAACATCTGAGCACGGTTTGTAAGGAGTTTCATGAACAGCATTCCAAGACCGTTAAGCACGTCATTCTCTGTAGCAAGGATGTACGGCTCACGTGCTCCATCCCAGTCGAATGAAGAGTTGAGCATTGCCTCTGCGAAGTCTCCATTCGGATAGAAATCTGTCCACTGTCTCTGTCCCTGGAAACCTGCAGCGATCGCATTGTGTCCGATTGCTTCTTCTGAAAGTTCCTCCGGGAAATTCTTGTTGCCCTGCATCAGGTCTTTGATGATAACTGCCATCTTAACAACAAACTCGAACTGTTTTTCTTTCTCTTCCTGAGATTTCTGCAGTTCAACCGGGTTCTTATCGAATCCAATATGGCATTTCTCTTTTGCCCAGGCAAGAGCTTTCTGATATTCAGCCTCATCATAGATGCCTTCTGTCATACGACGGATGATCTCCACCTCATCAACAGACTCTACACGCATTCCAAGATAAGACTCGATGAAATCCTGATCAATGATAGATCCGCCGATACCCATTGTAACGGAACCGATCTGCAGCCATGATTTTCCTCTCATGGAAGCTGCTGCAACAGCGGCACGTCCGAATCTTAACAGTTTTTCTTTTACATCCTCCGGGATTGTCATGTCGTCAGCTTCCTGAACGTCATGTCCATAGATACCAAATGCCGGAAGACCTTTCTGAGCATGTGTAGCAAGAACAGATGCAAGGTAAACAGCACCCGGTCTCTCTGTCGCGTTCAGGCCCCATACCGCTTTGATTGTTGTCGGATCCATGTCCATTGTCTCTGATCCGTAGCACCAGCACGGTGTAACTGTCAGCGTAATGTCAACGCCTTCTTTTCTGAACTTGTCAGCACATGCAGCGCTCTCTCCGACACGTCCGATCGTGGAATCAGCAATTACGACTTTAACCGGCTCGCCGTTTGAGTATCTTAAGTTTTCCTCAAACAGTTTCGCAGCGTTTTTCGCCATGTTCATTGTCTGCTCTTCCAGTGATCCTCTTACATCAAGAACACCTTTTCTTCCGTCGATGGTAGGTCTGATACCGATTACCGGATAAGAACCTACGTATCTGCTTTCTGCCATAGTAACATTCCTCCTATTCTTTGGCTGTTCAGCTCGTTTCTTGTTTATTATTATAATACTGTTCTTTTAATTTGTCTCGTGATATAATAGAATAAAAATATAACAATATTCACTTTTTATACATTGAATTTACAAAGCATCATTCGTTCACACCCACACTGTGCCGGAAAACACGGAAAAGCCCTGTTTTCTCCCGATTAAGCGATATCCCGTTTATTCATAGGCATTGCAAAGGAAACGTACTGTAAAATGTATAAAGAAAAGCAGTTTTAAAGATAAAACAACAGCATTTTTCCTTATTCTCACTTATATCGTCAGATATTTTTTCTATTCCGAATTAAAATCTGACTGTTGTAAAAAAAGCAGGGAAAGATCAGGGCGTTTTAACTACGACTGTACAAAAATATAGAAAAATTGTCTATTCATTTCACACAAAAGGTACACTAAAACATAACGTTTCGCACAGCTGCAGAACGAACAATTATTCTAAAAAGGGAGCATAGATATGAAATATATCAAGTACAGAGAAACAAAAGAACACGGAACCTTTGACTTCCCAATGGAATTCTATCACGTAGGGCCAAAACACCCCCGGTATGAAATGTCCTACCACTGGCATATAGAATATGAAATCATCCGGATTCTGAAAGGAGAACTGCTGATGACCATCGGCGAGGATGAGTTTAACGCAAAGGCAGGAGATCTCATCTTTATCAAAGGCGGTCTCCTGCATGGCGGCATTCCAAAGAACTGCGTTTACGAATGCATTGTTTTCAATCTGGATTCTCTGATGACTTCCTCCCCTGCCGGAGAGCGGCTGCTCAAAAAAATAAGCAGCGACTCCATAGATATCAACAGCCATTTTTCTCCCTGCAGCAAGGAGATGGCACGGATTGCCGAGCGCATGTTCGCCCATATGAAGACCCGCGAGGAAGGCCACGAACTGACTGTAATCGGAGCTTTCTATGAATTCTTCGGTTATATACTGAAACACGAACTGTACAGCGAAGAGCAGAGCATCTCCGCAAAAGACGGGCGCAGGATCGATCATCTGAAAAATGTTATCGCAATGATCGAGGAACATTATGACGAGTGCATTACGCTGGATGATCTGGCGCGCTCCGCCGGAATGAATTCAAAATATTTCTGCCGGTATTTCCGGGAGATGACTCACCGGACTCCCATCGACTACCTGAATTATTACCGTATCGAACAGGCCTGTTTCAAACTGGCCACTTCCAATGATTCTATCGCCGAAATAGCGATGAGCTGCGGTTTTAACGATCAGAGCTATTTTATAAAGACCTTTAAAAAATATAAAGGAGTGACGCCAAAGAAATACCTCAGCACCCCTCTTACGGGCTGACTTTAATCAGCTTAAACTCCAAAATCTGCATCCCGGGATTTCAAACGGCGTTCTCACAAAAAACCGGCAGAGCCATTCACGTCTGGCAATGCCGGTTTTTAGTCCGGGTCTATTTCCCGGTAATTTGTTTTACGTATTTCTTATTGAGTTTCCTGTTGCGGAAGAATCCTCCGATGGTGCGCCCCAGCCCGCGGAACAGATGTCCGTTGACCATAGTCACGATCCCTTCCACCATCTCCATGCTCACCATGCCGCCGGTCATCTTCGCAATGGCCCGGAACGGCATATTGTAGATAAAAAGAATATTCAGGTCAGGTTTTCCCGCATCTTCGCTCTTCTTTTTCATCTTCGTAAGCTTCTTATACGCAAACCGCGCTATGGCACTCTTTGCGTAATACATCTGGCAGATTGCATCGTTGACTGTCAGATCGCCGGTCCACTTGCCGGACGGAATCGGAGTTCCGAGCAGTTCTTCAAACTCTTTGTCGTCAACCTGCTGGATCAGGCCTGAATAATAGGAAGGCATACGATTCGTATAATACGGAAATTCTTCCGTTGTTCCCGCAACGTCTGCTTCCGCTTCAAGGCGGATATCCGCGCAGCTTGCGCCGACCATTATCCGATAAGTGCCGCCTTCGATTTCCCATGCATTTGTCCTTACATTCCAGTAACGGAATGTCTTATCGTCAAACGGGATCTTTACTTCCGCGCTCTCACCTGCTTTCAGGAAAACCTTCGCAAAGCCCTTCAATTCTTTTTCCGGACGATACACTTTCGCGTCTTTCATTCCGACATAGAGCTGCGCCACTTCCGCGCCGTCCGCTTTGCCGGTGTTCTTCACCGTAAATGCAACGCCTGCTTCATCAACTTTGATGTCGCTGTACTCAAATGTTGTGTAGGACAGTCCGAATCCGAACGGATACATTACACGCACTTTGCTCGTGTCATAGTACCGGTATCCCACATAGAGCCCTTCCCTGTACTCCGAGTTGCGTTCTTCGCTCGGGAAATAACGGAACGCAGGAGTGTCTTCGTAACGGAGAGGATATGTCTCATTGAGTCTTCCGGACGGATTGATCTTTCCTGTCAGAATATCAAGCATTGCCCCCGCGCCCGCCTGTCCATACAGATAACCGTGAAGCAGCCCTTTCAGGCAGTAGTGCCACGGCATCTCGATTGCAGCTCCCGCGCTTAAGACTCCGACAATATTCTTATTCACCCTCGCCATGGACTCCAGAAGAGAGACCTGGTTCTGCGGGATACGCATATGCGTCCGGTCAATTCCCTCAGACTCGCTCAGCTCATCCAGCCCAAAGCAGTACAGAACCACATCCGCCGACTGGGCAAGATCCACAGCTTCTTTTGCCAGAACAGTATCTTCTTCTCCGGTTCTGATATATCCTTTGGAAGTTCCCGCCAGCACAAGGTCGTATCCCTGGATCATCTCAGCCATCTTATCCAGCTCCGTCGCATTTACCATAGAAGAACCTGCACCCTGATATCTGGGATCAAATGCAAAATCACCGATCAGCGCAACTCTTGTCCCCGGTTTCAGCGGGAGGATATTCTCCTCGTTTTTCAGAAGCACCGCACTCTCCGCTGCAGCTTTCCGCGCCAGCGCGTGGTGTGCCTTTTTGTCAAACTCCGCCGGGATGTTTCTTTCTTTCGTAAGTGTGAGAACAGCTTCCAGAAGGCGGTCAACGCACTCATCCACAGCTGTCTCTGGTATTTTGCCTTCTTTCACAGCCGCCACAATCTGCCTTGCAGAATCGAGCCCCGGTGTCGGCATCTCCAGATCTGATCCTGCTTCCACGCCCTTGATATGATCGTTGGATCCGCCCCAGTCTGTAATGACAATCCCGTCATATCCCCATTCATTTCTCAGAATGTCTCTGAGAAGATGGGTATTTTCGTTGGCATATGTTCCATTGACCTGATTGTAGCTGGTCATGATCGCTTTGGCGCTGCCTTCTTTCACGGCAATCTCAAATCCGGTCAGATAGATTTCACGAAGAGTTCGCTCATCCACCACCGCGTTCATTGCCATTCTGCGAAGTTCCTGACTGTTTACAGCAAAATGCTTCGGGCAGGCATAGACGCCCTGGCTCTGGATTCCGCGCACATATCCCGCCGCCATCTTGCCTGCAAGGTACGGATCTTCGGAAAAATACTCAAAGTTTCTTCCGCAGAGCGGACTCCTCTTTATATTAAGTCCCGGTCCCAGCACTACATGGACGCCCTGTACGCTCGCCTCTTCGCCGAGTGATTTTCCGATCTCCTCGCCCAGTCCGGGATCCCAGCTGTTGGCCACTGTCGCTGCAGTCGGGAAACAAGTCGCCGGAAGCGAAGGATTTAACCCCAGATGATCGCCGGTTCCAGCCTGCTTACGAATACCATGAGGTCCGTCGGAGCAGTACATGGACGGGATTCCCAGACGCTCAAAGTCCCACGTCTGCCATTCTCCCTTACCGCTCAGAAGAGCCGCCTTTTCTTCTAATTTCATTTTGTCAATTATTTCTTTATGTTTCACAACGCTCCTCCTACTTCTTATCCGGCTCTCCCTCCGGGAAGATGATCTTAAATACAAAGAAAAAGATGATCATAGATACGCCGCCTGTGATAAATGTTACAAGCAGGTTGTAAATTGCCGGAGCTACATACTGCTGCGCAATCGGCATCCACAGATTATTGAATCCGTTACAGATCAGAGAAATCGCCACCCATGCGATAAAGTACCACATGGCCTGGTAGACCGGGTTCCCCTTACTCTTAAATGTAATATTTCTCTGGAGCGGGAAGTTGATACACTGCGCAAGGAACGAACCGACTTCATAACTGATAAAATAGCCAAGGCCTCCTCCGATCAGCACTTCACCTGTCGTTTTATCTGTAAGCACTTCGTACCCCAGCAGGCTCCAGTCAAATTTCACGCCAAACAGATTCATATGTACCTGCGGCCACATAAACTCCGTGCCCGCAAGCCCTTTTCCTAGAAGATGCGGCATGAAAGTGAATACAAGATACTGAAAGATCGTCACTCCCATACTGAAGACAAAGAAATAGAAAATCTGGTAAACCCACTTTGCCAGTTTCGGATGATTTTTTTCAAATCCATTCCATTTTCCCATCCACCATGTCTTTATATTACTCATAAGCTGCCTCCGTTCCATCTTTATAAGGCAGCCCGGACGCATCCGGTCCGGGCCGCTCATTACTGCTTTTTATTTAGAAGCATGTGATTTTACTTCTGTTGCATTTCTCTTAAGGAATTTCTTGATAGCCACAGCTTCAAGTACGATGATGATTGCTGCGAAAACAACATCGATCACAATTGCTGCTATCTGCCATCCCATCAGTCCTGTTTCAAGGTTCTCCGGGTCATATGCGCGGCTGTTTACAACAGTATACAGGATGTTCTTGCATGCCTGGCGCATTGCCTGAACGCCCGTCGCGCTCTCCTGGTCTTTCACGTGGTTCGTCTCAGTATCATAAGCAACCAGCATACAGTCTGTACCATTTCTGATCGCCTGGTCAGAGTTCATATATCCGTATACTCCGAAGTAGTCGGTAAGCACGAATCCCTGGAAGCCCCACTCGTCACGGAGTACCGTCTGAAGGAGAGAGCTGCTTCCGCCGGCCCAGTGAGTTCCGATGTAGTTGAATGAGGACATTACGGCTCCCGTGCCGCCCTCTTTTACTGCAAGCTCGAACGGTTTCAGATAGATCTCACGGATCGCCTGCTCGTTGGACCATGTGCAGAGCATGCTCAGACGATTGGATTCCTGATCATTCAGCGCAAAATGTTTCATGTATGCATACACGCCGTACTCGTTTGCTCCGATGATAGCGTTTGCAGCCATTTTACCTGAGAGAAGTCCGTCTTCTGAATAGTACTCAAAGTTACGTCCTGCAAATGCGCTGCGGTGGATGTTCATAGCCGGTGCATACCATCCGGACACTCCCATCTCGTCAGCCATCTTGCCGATGCTCTGTCCGAATGCATTTGCGATATCTGTGCTCCATGTGTTTGCGATCATAACTGCTGACGGGAATCCTACGGAACCAGTTCCTGTAAAGTTATTGTTAATGGATGCAGGGCCGTCACAGTCGATCGTCTGCACTTTGTTAATGCTTGCCACACTGTTTGTCTGATATCCGCCAAGGGCGATAAGAGAATCCATATCTTCTACTGACATCTGATCAAGCAGTTCATCCCACTGTGCATCGTCATAGTCAACGCCTCTGAGATCTGCAAGTTCAAGTCCGTTATCAGCCCCTGTTATCGGCATCTCATCCTCTTCATTGTTGTAAGCAGTCGGGTCATAATTGCTGTTGTTGATAAATGTCTCTTTCTGATCTTCCGGCAGAGTATATGTCGCCGGTGCGGCAGTTGCCTCTGCATAGTTTGCGAATCCGTCTGTTCTTGAAAGATATGTAAATTCTCCCGCCGCATAGTCAAATACATTCGTTGCTGTCTGTGCGTCTGTGGAACGTCCGTTTTCTCCGCTGTATGTGATCGTCTCAGGAACGTTATATGTCCGGGAATCGATCACGTTATGAGAATCGCTGTTAATGCTGATCTCATAATTTCCTGCTTCAAGCACATATGCCTTAGCATTCTGATAATCATAAGAAGCCATATCTTCGGCTTTAAATGAGATTGTAACTGTCTCGGAAGCGCCCGGTTCAAGCGTTTCTGTTTTCTCGAAAGCGATCAGGTTTGCAGATGCTTTCTCAATACCGCCGTTTGTATACGGAGGATTATAATAAACTTCTACAACATCTTTACCTGCCACGTCACCGGTGTTTGTTACCGTAACATCAAAGGAGATCGTGCCGTCGGATTCTGTGATCTCACCCATCTCCTGAGTAAACGTCGTATAGGACAGTCCATAACCGAACGGATATACAACCGTCTCATCATAGTTGATCAAACCTTCGACAGCAGCTGTTTCGTAGAATTTGTACCCCACATAGATTCCTTCAACATAATTTACAAAAGACGGAGTGCTCGTCTCCTCTTCACCTGTAGCACCTACGGAGACTACATTGAATTCGTCCATATTGTCATAGTACATAGCGCCGAAGTTGTTCGCTGTAGGTGTTGCTGTCAGATCTGCAACAAATGTATCACTTGTCTTTGCAGACGGGTTCACCTCACCACTCAGGATGGATCCAAGCGCGTTAAATCCGGACTGGCCGGTACCCGGGCACCACAGAGCACCTTTGATCTGTTCATACTCATTGAGGAATCCCAGTTCCATCGCGTTTGCGCCATTATATACAACGACTACATTATCAAAATTCTCACATACCAGATCCAGCATATTCCTCTCAGTCTGGCTGAGCTGCAGATAGTGCTCTCCCGGCTCGAAATCATTGTACTCATCCGAGTTGTTTGTGTAAGTCACCTGGCTTACATCTGTCGGAAGGTCTGCACCTTCGCCGCCGACACGTGTGATCACTACCATAGCTGTGTCTGAGAACTCTTTTGCATTGTTCATCATATCATCGCTGTATGTATCAGCTGTCGGTTCCGGAAGTGTCCAGTCCTGAGCCCACATTCCCACTTCCGGACGGTCTGCACGATAATCTGTATAGAAGTCAGAAAGCTCTGAATTCAGCTCAAATCCCGCATTCTCAAGTCCCTGAAGCAGCGTTACTGTCTCATATGCGTCAGACAGTGAACCTGATCCTGTTCCGCCGTAGCACGGATTTGTGGATGCCCATCCGAATACGTTCAGCTTATTATTGTCTGAAAGTGGAAGGATGTTATCCTCATTCTTGAGTAAAACAATACCCTCATCTGCAATCTGCTCTACAAGGTCAGTCGCCTCTGCAGACGTCTCCTCTCTGATCGTACCGTTTCCTGTTGCCAGTGAAATCATGCTGTTCATCGGTCCGAAGCAGATCATATTCACTACAACGACCAGTGCCAGCAGGATTGCGATGCCCGCCTCGGAGCGGACCAGTTTTCTCTTGGTCTTGTCCAGTTTGAATGCTGCGATCAGAACGATCACTGCGATCACAAAAACAACTCCAAAACCAATCAGATATGGCTTACATGTATTTAACACGTTAACCACATCGGCCATGTTAATTGCTAACATAGTTTATTCCTCCCTTTCTCATATAGATTTCGACGGGATCTCCCGTCAACTGGCGTTATTATAACAATCTTTAACTGTTATTTTACGAAACATTCACAAATTGTTCATTTTCTGCATAAACTGTTTTATCTTATGTCAAAATGTAACAAAAACACGCGCGCAAAACTGTGCACATTGCACAATTTTGCACGCGTGTTAAATATTTCCTATTCCCAGACAGATACTTGCAGCCGCCGCCGCACCTGACTGTCAGGATGCTGACGGGCTGCCTTTCTCCACATACAGCGGTATCAGTATCCGCAGGCTGAACCAGTTATCCCTGGCATCAATCTGAACTTCACCTTTATACTTGTGGACGGTGTAACGGAGACTTTTCAGCCCGTACCCGTGCAGGCTAGTCTCTTTCTTGCTGGTGACCGGAAGCCCTCTCTCAAAACGGATGTCCCCCTCATAATAATTTTCAAAACGGACAATGAGGAAACTCTTCTCAGAAAACGCATCCACATGGATCATCCTTTTTTCATAATCTTTGATCTTCAGTTCACACTCTATGGCATTGTCGAGAGCATTACCGAAGATCGAGCAGATATCCATGACATCCATAGAGTCGAAAAGACTGCCGTCGATCACGCTTGTCATATCAATCTTATGCTGCATGCAGCGCAGATTCTTACTTGTCAGCAGCGTGTCAAGCACCTGATTGCCTGTTTTATTCATAGCCTCATAGTCATGGATTTCATTTTCCAGTTTATCCAGATACTCGTGCCTCTGAGAATCATTACCGTTCGTCCGCAGAGCGATTATATGATTCTTCAGGTCATGATAGCGGTAATTGATCATATCTACAGCTCTCTGCGCCTGCTTATACTGCTCATACTGGCTGTTCAGTATAGTCTGGATCGCCTCCAGTTCCCTCTGGATATGACCGGATTTCCACTGCGACTGATACGCATAGAGTATCGCCAGTCCTCCCAGATCCACCAGGGTTCTCATATTAAATATCTCCACACTGTCTCTCCCCGCGAAAGGTACACTGACCGGCAGGAATCCCAGATTGCTGACCGCAAAGATGAGCAGCGTCGCCACCACGGTCAAAATCGTCTCTTTGCCTGTCACTGTAAATTCTTCATCAGCAGATGAGATGTTTTTATTGATCTGCCAGATACAGATAAATATGATTCCGTAGACCAGAAGCAGCATCAATATTCCCCACATATTCCGCCGGATATCGAAATGCTCGTAGATATAGCACCAGATCTGCCATTCAAACGAAGCCGCAAACTCGGACGCAATAAAAGCCGTACAGCAGCAGCCTATTGCATTGTTCCTCGATGTCACCGCCCCCGCCCTGATATAGCAGAACATAAGAAAGACAGACACAGCCATGCACAGATTCCAGGCAACTCCTTCAAATCCGTCGGTCGCCACCATATAGATGCACTGGACAGCAAGAAAAAGCGCGCTTACAGCCGCAAACTTCCCGCCTCTGACACTATCTCTCCGTTTCAGCGGGAGGATGCAGACGAGACACGCAAGCCACTGGGCAAGTGCGGTAATGATCCTTGGTATATCCGGAAGATCCGTAATAAATCCTGTCACTGTCATGAACGTTCCCCCCAATATCTCGTCAGCTCCTGCATGAACTGCTTGCTCCTCGGACGGCTGATCAGGAGCCGCTCGCCATGGACGATCGCATATTTGTCCTGCACCCCGTCTACATGTTCCAGATTGACGAGATAACATTTATTGATCCGTGAGAAATCCATCCCCTCCATAGCCGTTTCCACAGATTTCATCGTGCCGGACGAAACTACAGAGTCTTCTTTCGTGTGATAAATCAGATTATGCCCCTCACTCTCAATATAGTAGATATCAGAGAGCTCCATCCGCATGACGCCGCCTTTGACCGGTATCGTAATCCGCTTCTTGCTGCTCCGTTTCTTTATTTTGGCAACAGCCCTTCCAAATTTCTGGCTGAAAATAAAGTAAGACACCGGTTTGAGTATATAATCCAGCGCGCCTACTTCATACCCCCGGATCGCATACTGAGGTGCGTTTGTTATAAATATGATGGAAACCGCCGAATCCACCTTCCGTATCTCCTCAGCAGCCGTCATGCCATCGATAAATTTCATTTCAATATCCATCAGGATAACATCAAACTGTGCCCGGTAGAACGCTGCGATCTCATCACCATCGTGATAGACCGTGACCTCAATCTGCTCACCGGACTCCTCCTTATACCGCTCCAGATATTCCTTCAATACGGAAATGTAGCTTTCCTCATCTTCCACGATCGCAATCCTGATCATACTGCAACCTCTGTTCTTTCTATAAAAAACGACCTTGTATCGCATATGATTATATTATCTGCGAATTACAAGGTCAAGAAATTTTCTTTTATTATTACCGGCGCATACTATATCATATGCGCCGGCCAGAGTCAGGTATACCTGTTTTTCAGGTTTTTATTCAGCCTTATCAGCTGCGTATACATCTACCAGTTTCTTCAGGTAGTCGTATCTCTCCATAGCTTCCTGCTCGTTGATCGCGAACAGTCTTGCAGCTTTCTCCGGGTTGGATCTCTTCAGGGCATTGTAACGCACCTCTCCGTCGAGGAATGCCTGATAGTCTTCCTGCTTCGGAGCCTTGCTGTCAAGTGAGAACTTGTCTCCCTCTGCAGCCGGATTGAACCGGAAGTTGTTCCAGTATCCGCACTCTACTGCAAGCTGCTCCTCTGTCTGAGCCTTGCTCATACCCTTCTTGATACCGTGGTTGATACACGGAGCGTAAGC
>DXGZ01000127.1 GCA_019113645.1 Candidatus Mediterraneibacter vanvlietii
TTGAGCGAATGCGAGTTGCTCACCGTCTGTCCCTGTTTTTAGTCCGTCCCCGGAACTCCTTAGTTTCTCTTAGCTCCTGGAGCGGAAGCCGAGCACACTCTCCACCCTTGCAGAATACGTTTTAGAATGCCTCCCTGTTTTCCGAAATATCGTCTCAAAAGTCAGCGGACCTAAGCAACTAAATAGCGGAACATTTACTGCGGATTTACAAAAAGAACTGGATTATGCTAAGATAAACAGGTAAGAAAACCGAGAAGAATACGCCGGGAGGAGGACATCAGAGATATGAAACTTATGATAGCGTCAGACATACATGGCTCAGCTTTCTACTGTGAGCAGATGCTGGAGGCATACCGGAGAGAGGAAGCGGAGAGACTGCTTCTTCTGGGGGATATTTTATATCATGGACCCCGCAATGATCTGCCGGAGGGATACGCTCCGAAGGAGGTGATTGCCATGCTTAATCCGATGAAAGACGAGCTCCTCTGCGTGAGGGGGAATTGTGATACAGAAGTGGATCAGATGGTACTGCACTTTCCGATTATGGCAGATTACTGCTTCCTTGATCTGTGCGGCGGAAAGGGAACGGAGGCGGCCAGTCTGACCGTGTTCGCCACCCACGGGCACATTTACAATCCGCATCATCTTCCGCCCATGCGGGAGGGAGATATTCTGCTGAACGGGCATACGCATGTTCCTGCCTGCGATGAGATCTGCGGGGAAGGCGGAAAGAAGATTGTATATCTGAACCCGGGCTCGGTTTCGATTCCAAAGGAGGATTCGCCGCACAGCTATATGATCTGTGAGAATGGAGAGTTCCTGTGGAAGAATATGAAGGGGGAGGAGTACATGACATGGAAGAGAGATTCGCACTTCTGATTGATGCGGACAATGTGTCGGCAAAATATATTCAGCCGATTCTGGATGAGCTGTCCAAGTATGGAAATGTGACCTACAAAAGGATTTACGGAGACTGGACGAAAACAAACAACGCGAGCTGGAAGGAGGAACTGCTGCAGAATTCAATCACACCGATCCAGCAGTTCAGTTATACTCATGGCAAGAATGCCACGGATTCGGCCATGATTATTGATGCTATGGATATGCTCTATACAAGTGAGCTGGAGGGATTCTGTCTCGTATCCAGCGACAGTGATTTTACCAGACTTGCCAGCCGTCTGCGGGAAAGCGGAAAGACTGTGATCGGTATGGGAGAGGACAAGACCCCGCTGCCGTTTAGAAAGGCATGTGATATTTTTACAGAACTTGAGCTTCTTCTGGAAGACAGCACTATGGGCAAGGTTGACCGGGAGGAGAAAACTCCGGGGCATCACACGCATGGAAGGGAACAGAAAAAGAGCAATGCCGTGTCAAAAGAACAGATTGAAGAGGCGGTTGTCAAGATCATCACCGAGAATCAGAACGACGACCGGGAGACCGGACTTGGTGAAGTGGGAAGCCGTCTGGTCAAACTGTATCCGGACTTTGATGTGCGGCGGTACGGCTACAGTCTGCTCTCGAAATTCCTGGAGACGCTTCCGAAACTGAAGCTGATTCAGGAGGGAACGAAAGTATCCGTAACCCTCTATGAAGATAAGAGCAGGAAAGAAAGACTGGAAGAATATATTCAGCAGCAGATTCAGAGCAGCGGACGGTATGGGATTGCGCTGAGCTCGCTGGGCAACCGGATCCGGATGCGGTTCGGCGATTTCAAAGTGAGGGACTACGGGTTCTCTCAGTTTAAGCAGTATATACAGAGCTTCCCGGATGTGGAGGTAATCGATGACGGAGAGCGTACGAGAGCGGTATATGTAAAAGAATGATCATAGAACACAGGCAGAGGCAGCGACCGGAGGATGCGGACTCCTTTATGGAGAAAACGTCTGACGGCCGCTGCCTCTGTCTGTGTTCTGCGCGGAATCTGCGGCTTCGGGCAGTGTGAAGGCTGACAGAAGTGTAATTTTTAACGAAAGAAATTCCTCTTTTTGAAAAATATTTGTAAATTCATGTGTCTTGTCACATGTAAATGTCAGTGGTATACTATGCGGGAGAAATAAAGCGGAGGATACATGGCGCAGATACAGGGTGCCGCGCGGCGGGACGAAACGAATGTGTCATCCGGAAAACGGAATGAAAAAGGGGTATCTATATGACAGTCAGAGAAGAGATTGAGCAGCTGAAAAAAGAGAAGAACGCGGTGATTCTGGCACACTATTACGTGAGACCGGAGGTGCAGGAGCTTGCGGATTACATCGGGGATTCTTTCTACCTGAGTAAAGTGGCGGTAGGACTGAAAGAGCAGACGATTGTTTTCTGCGGTGTATCGTTTATGGGAGAGAGCGCCAAGATCCTGAATCCGGAGAAGACGGTTCTCATGCCGGACGCGCATGCGGACTGCGCCATGGCGCATATGGCGGATGAGGAGACGATCAGGGAAATGCGGGAGAAGTATGAGGATCTGGCGGTTGTCTGTTACATTAACTCAACGGCGGAGCTGAAGCGCTGTTCAGATGTATGTGTGACATCGGCAAATGCGGTGAAGATCGTAAAGGCGCTTCCGAATAAAAACATTTTCTTTATACCGGACCGCAATCTGGCGCATTATATCGCTGAGCTTGCGCCTGAGAAGCATTTTGTATACAACAGGGGATACTGTCCGGTTCATCAGCAGATGCGTCTGGAAGAGATCAGAAAAGCGAAAGAAGACCATCCGGAAGCGCTTGTGCTGACACATCCGGAGTGTCCGGGGGAAGTGCTGGAGCTGTCGGATTATATTGGAAGCACATCCGGAATTATAGAATACGCGCAGAAAAGCAATGCTTCTGAATTCATAATCTGTACGGAAAACGGTGTGCGGTATGAACTTGAGAAACGATGTCCTGATAAGAAATTTTATTTTACAGAGACAGAACCTGTCTGCGAGGATATGAAGACGATTACTCCGGAGAAGATTCTTCATGTCCTTCGTACCGGGGAAAATGAGGTACAGCTGAATGAGACGGCGCGCGCAGAGGCGGAAGAGCCGCTGAAGAAAATGCTTGAGCTGGCGCGGTAGGGAAAGACAAAACAAGAGAGGGATGGAACAGATGGACATGTATGCTGACACAGTGATTGTAGGGACAGGAGTATCAGGGCTGTTTTCCGCGCTGAATCTTCCGCGGGACAGGAAAATCATTATGATTACAAAATCAGACGTGGAAAGCAGCGATTCATTTCTGGCTCAGGGCGGTATCTGCGTTCTCAGAGATGAAGCGGATTATGAGAGTTATTTTGAGGATACGATGCACGCGGGACATTATGAGAACAGGAAGGAATCCGTGGATATCATGATACGGAGTTCCAGGGAGATCATTCAGGATCTGATCGGGTATGGCGTGAAGTTTGAACACCGCGGCGGCAGCAGTGAAGAGATGCGGAAAACAGGTGAGAATTCAGATTTCTTGGACGGATACGCGTTTACCAGGGAGGGAGCGCACTCCAGACCCCGAATCCTTTTTCATGAGGATGTAACAGGAAAAGAGATCACCAGCAAACTGCTGGCGCAGGTGAAAAAGCTTGAGAATGTGAAAATTCTGGAGTATACTGCCATGACGGATATTGTGGAAGGAGAATCCGGCTGCGCGGGAATTCAGGTGAAAGACAAAGCCGGGAAGGAATTTTTCATCTACGCGGACGATACGATTCTGGCAAGCGGCGGGATCGGAGGACTCTATAAGCACTCCACCAATTTTCCTCATCTTACAGGAGATGCGCTGGAAGTGGCGAAAAAGCACGGTATCCGTCTGGAACATCTGGATTATGTACAGATTCATCCGACGACGCTGTACTCAAAGAAGCCGGGGAGGAGATTCCTGATTTCCGAATCCGTCCGCGGAGAGGGCGCGGTTCTTCTGAATAAGGATGGAGAACGGTTTGTGGATGAACTTCAGCCCAGAGATGTAGTGACTCAGGCAATCCGGGAACAGATGAAGAAGGACGGTACGGATCACGTGTGGCTGTCCATGGAGAAAATCGACAAAGAGACCATACTGAACCATTTCCCCAATATTTACCATCATTGTCTGGGAGAGGGATATGATGTGACGAAGGAGCCGATCCCGGTTGTTCCGGCCCAGCATTATTTTATGGGCGGAATCTGGGTGGACAGGGACAGCCATACTTCCATGGCGCACCTGTACGCGGCAGGAGAGACAAGCTGCAACGGCGTGCACGGCGCGAACCGTCTGGCAAGCAACTCGCTGCTGGAAAGCCTTGTATTTGCAAAGCGGGCCGCAAAGAAGATCGCGGCGGGAGAGCAGAATGAGGATGAGGGGGCGGAAGCCTCCGAGCAGACGGCATAGGAAGCTGCACAGGAGCGGACAGAACAGGAACGGAAAAATAACAGATAGAAACAGAAAAAACAGGAAGAGAGGATAACCGATATGAATAAGATAACGATGACACTTCAGGCAGATCATCTGATACTGGAGGCGTTGAAAGAAGATATATCCAGCGAGGATGTAAGCACAAATGCCGTGATGAAAGAGGCGGTTCCGGGAGAAGTCGATCTGATCTGCAAGCAGGACGGAATCATTGCGGGGCTGGATGTGTTCCGCAGAGTGTTTGAACTTCTTGATCCGGAGACAGAAGCGGAATTTTACTGTAAGGACGGGGATCAGGTGACAGCAGGAGAGCTTATGGGAAAAGTAAAAGGAGATATCCGGGTTCTTTTATCCGGCGAGCGTGTTGCCCTGAATTATCTCCAGAGGATGAGCGGTATTGCCACATATACACATTCTGTAGCGCGGCTGCTGGAAGGCAGCGGGACAAAGCTGCTGGATACGAGAAAGACAACGCCGAATATGCGGATTTTTGAAAAGTACGCGGTTCGTGTGGGCGGCGGATACAATCACAGATATAACCTGTCGGACGGCGTGCTGTTAAAGGACAACCATATCGGCGCGGCGGGCAGCGTGACAGAAGCGGTGCGGATGGCAAGGGAATACGCGCCGTTCGTGCGGAAGATTGAAATCGAGGTGGAAAATCTGGATATGGTGAAGGAGGCTGTGGAAGCCGGCGCGGATATCATTATGCTGGACAATATGTCACCGGAGGATATGAAGGAAGCTGTGCGGATCATTGACGGGAGAGCAGAGACCGAGTGCTCCGGAAATGTGACAAAGGAGAACATCGCGCGCCTCACGGAGATCGGAGTGGACTATATTTCAAGCGGAGCGCTGACACATTCTGCATCTATACTTGACATTTCGATGAAAAACCTTCATGCTGTAGAGTGAGGAGGCGACTGGATGACTGGTTCAGACAGAAGAGACGCGATTGTAAAGAAGATTAAGAGCAGCAGTGTTCCCGTTCCGGGCAAACAGCTGGCGGCATCGTATGACGTGAGCCGGCAGGTGATTGTTCAGGATATTGCGCTGATCCGCGCGGCGGGATACAATATTATATCTACAAACAGAGGATATATTATAAATGATGCTGCCGTAACGGCGCGCAGAACATTTATGGTGCGCCATACGGATGAGCAGCTGGAAGAAGAGCTCAACGCAATTGTTGACCTGGGCGGAACAGTCTGCAATGTGATCGTGGATCATGCGGTTTACGGAAAGCTGGAAGCGGAGCTTAACATTACCTCAAGGAGAAAAGTAAGCGAGTTTATCGGGGGAATCAAAAGCGGCAAATCCAGCCCGTTAAAAAACATTACATCCGACTATCATTATCATGTCGTAGAAGCGGACAGTGAGGAAACGCTGGACATGATCGGGGATGTGCTGAGAAAAAAGGGGTTTCTTGTAGAAAACCCGGACAGCCGGCAGCCTGCTCAATAAATAACGAATGGAGCTGCAATGGAAGAAATATCGAAACTTCTCGTTGAAGTATTGAATAAAAAGTTTATCCGCGCGGTTGTGAGCGGCCCGCGGACGAAAGAAGGAATTATAAAGATAAAGATACGACCGCTGGAGATGAAGGGGGAGCTTTGTTTCCAGCTTGAGTCATTTACAGGGACACAGGCGTTCCATGAGAATCTGGACGCGGAAGGCACCCGGGAAAAACTGCTGGAATATATGAAAGATTTCCGGCAGATGCAGATTGACACGACAGAAGAATCGTGTTCCGTACTGGTGAGTAAAAAGGGAAAAGCGACAGTGAAGAGAAAGAAGCGAAAAACAAAAGTGCCGGAGGCGGACCGCACCCATAACCGTACGAAACACTATATCCTGGAAGAAGGGCGTCCCGTACCGTTTCTGCAGGACCTTGGCGTGATGACAGAGGAGGGGAAGATTGTCCGGACGAAGACGGACAAGTTCCGGCAGATTAACCGTTTCCTTGAGTTTATCGAAGATATTCTGCCGGAGCTGGATAAAGACCGGGAGCTTACGATTCTTGATTTCGGCTGCGGAAAATCTTACCTTACATTTGCCATGTATTATTATCTGCATGAAATGCAGGGATATGACATACGGATTATCGGGCTGGATCTGAAAGAAGATGTGATCCGCCACTGCGGAAAACTGGCAGAAAAGTACGGATATACGAAGCTGAAGTTTCTGGTCGGGGATATTGCGGATTATGAGGGCGCGGATCAGGTGGACATGGTGGTCACGCTCCATGCCTGCGATACGGCTACAGATTACGCGCTGGCAAAGGCGGCAGGATGGAACGCGAAGGTGATTCTATCTGTTCCGTGCTGTCAGCACGAGCTGAACGCATCGATGCATCGGGCGGACTGTCTGGCGCCGGTCATGGATTACGGGCTCCTGAAAGAGCGTTTCGCAGCGCTTGTGACAGACGGTCTGCGGGCAAAGTATCCGGAGAGAGAGGGATATGAGACTCAGGTGCTGGAATTCATCGATATGGAACATACACCGAAGAATATCCTCCTGCGGGCGGTCAGGAAAAATAAGGGGAATCAGAAGGCAGCGGAAGAGATCAGAAAATGTGAAGAATTTCTGCAGGCGGTGCCGACGCTGGGCAGACTGCTTGCGGACAAAGGGGAGAATCGCACAGAATGAAAAGACGAATCATCAAAGCGGGCGTGCTGATCCTGATTTTTGTGGCGGCGCTTGTGATCAGCAGTCTTGTAATCAACAGGGGAACGGACGACGAGATCGTGGATATGGGGGCGCCGACCCTGCCAAGAATCTCGTTTATGGTCAATGAAAATGAAGTAAACAATTTGTTCGGATATGTGGATGAAATGGATATCACTGCCATGCGCGATACGATCATTCCTCTGCAGACAGATGGGACGCTCGTTATGAATTTGGAGACGGACGGCAGCCAGGTGAGCGGTATCCGGTATGAAGTGTATTCTCTGGACGGCAGTGAGACTTACAAAGAAGGGGAAGCAGAACTTCCGGAAGAGGGATCTTCGGTACAGCTTCAGCTTGGGAACATTCTTTCAGATGACGCGCAGGAGGCGGTGCTGAAGGTGATCCTTACCATAGAAGACGGCGATGAGATCAGCTATTATACCCGCATTGTGCGGCCGGATGAGGTGTCAACATCGGAATGTCTATCGTTTGCGCAGGATTTCCATACGAAAGCACTGAACGGCGAGGCATCGGAGGAACTCAGCGCCTATCTGGAACCGGGCGAGGAGAGTGATAACACCACTTATCAGACGGTAAATATACATTCTGATATCACGCATATCCAGTGGGGAGAATTGAATCCGGAAGTGATGGGGGACGTGGAGTGGAGTATCAAGGAGAGTAATACGGTGTACACGTCCATCCTGGCGAAATATCAGGTGTCATGCACAGATGAAAACGGGGAAGCGTCAATTTATAACATTAAGGAATTCTTCCGTGTACGCTATGTAGAAGGGACGATTTATCTGCTGGATTACAACAGGGATATGGAACGGCTCTTCCAGGGGACGGCGCAGGAATTCGATGAGGACGGCATCCTCTTCGGGATTGCTTCCGATGACATACAGTATACTGCCAACAGCGACGGCACAGTGGCAGCCTTCGTGCAGGAGAGAGAACTCTGGCTTTACAACGGGGCAGGTGGAGAACTGACGAAAGTGTTCAGTTTCGCGGACCAGGAAGGTCAGGATGTGCGGAGCAGGAATGACCAGCACGCGGTCCGTATCATCAGCATGGATGAGGACGGTAATCTTGCGTTTGCTGTCTACGGATATATGAACCGGGGCTTCCATGAGGGCGAAGTCGGTGTGGGAATCTATTATTTTGACGTTGAGAGCAGTCTGGTGGAAGAAAAGGCGTTCATACCGAGCAGCAAATCATTTGCCATTGCAGAGGATGAGCTTGGGAAGATGGTGTACTATAACCACAGCCAGTCCATGCTCTATGTGCTTGCGGACGGCACGCTCTATCAGATCAATCTGGAAAACGACGAGCAGACTGTGCTTGCCGAGCAGCTGGAGGAAGGTCAGTACGCGGTGTCGGATGACGGGCATCTGATGGCGTACCAGACAAGCGGAACGATTGACACGGCTGCTCAGATACAGGTGATGGATCTGAGCAGCGGGGATTCCTATACAGTGGATGCTTCAGACGGTGAAGCGGTGCGGCCGCTGGGATTTGTAAACGGTGACTTTATTTTCGGCAAGATTAATCCGGAGGATGCGGGAGTGACGGTTTCCGGGGAAGAGATCACGCCGATGTATGAGATCGAGATCCGGAATGCGGATAATGAGAAGGAAGCCGGATATTCATTTACAGATCAGAATATATATACCAGGGACATTGTGATAGAGAACAATATGATCACATTTAACAGAGTGGTAAAAGAAGACAGCGGTTATAATGCGGCTTCCCAGGAATATGTGACCAATAATCTGGAGCGAGGAGAATCCGCTGTGCAGCTGGAATCTTACAGCACGGAACTTCAGGGAGTCCAGCAGAGGCTGACATTTGCAGACGGCATTGACAATGCCGGGCTAATACTCACGAAACCAGATCTGGCTGCGTCGAGAGAGCCGCTGACGATCACGCTGGGCGGAAGCGGAAACGAGCAGAAATTCTATGTGTACGGCATGGGAGAACTGGTTGGTATCTATGACATGGCAGGAAATGCGGTTCAGCGGGCTGAACAGGTATCCGGCGTTGTGATCTCTTCGGATCAGGCGTATGTGTGGGAGAAAGGAAACAGAGATCTCGTCTACTCGACGGATGCGGAGGCATTCTCGAAAGAAGACGGCGAGACATCCCTCGAAGCGTGTGAACGCTATATGGAGCAGTACGGAGCTTCGCGAATAGACTTGACCGGATGTACGCTGGACCAGGTGCTCTACGTGATTAACCGGGGCTGTCCGGTGATTGCCATTACGGATTCGAATCATGCAGTGCTGCTGACCGGCTACACGCTGACTGATATCACCTATATCGATCCGGATACAGGCGCAGAACATACGGTGGGAATCAACGAGATGGAAAGCATGGCGGAAGAGAACGGAAATACGTTTATCGGATATATCCGATGAATCCCGCGATGGTGCAATATAGAACTGAACTGACAGAACTGCGGAACTGAAAAAACGGCAGGAAAATAAGAAATCGGCAGGCGCTTCGATCGAAATGGTCGAGGCGCCTGCCAATTTTATTTTCCGGTATTTGCAGTGGCGCGGCCCGGGCAGGTATGGAACTGCCGCAGGCGTTGAAACCGTGCCTGTATGGAAACTATGCTTTCTTCGGGAACAGGACTCCGCGGTATCTGTTCAGACCGGCATAGACGATCAGTCCGATTACTCCGCAGGAAATCACTTCTCCGATTCCCACTGTCAGCATCATGAATGGAATCGGAAGAGGATCCATATATCCGTATTTGAGGACAAACGGAACAATGATCGTGTTGGCAAGAATCGGCGGCAGCGGAGCCAGATATCTGCTTTTATCTCTGAGCATCCATGTAAAGACCGCTCCGATCAGTGTCGCCAGACTTCCGAAGATAATATCCGGAAGAATACAGCCGCCCAGAATATTGCTGAGCAGGCAGCCTAAGAATACGCCGGGGATTGCAGCCGGAGTAAACGCAGGCAGTATGGTAAGAGCCTCGGATAAACGGACCTGAACCGGACCATAAGCAAAAGATGCGCCGACAAGTGTCAGTACTACATAGATGGCAGCGATCATCGCCGCCTGTGCCACGAAGAGCACGTTGAGTTTGGATGTTTTCATTTTTCTGATCTCCTTTAGTTTTGTTTTACGAGTGGAAGGTCTCGAACACTCGATTCATTTAACGCCGGGAATCGGCGGCAAGCCCGATAGACCTTGGTTTTCGCCTTAGCGTGCAAAGCAGGCTGCCAGTGACAGCCTGCGTGTAGTGGGCTTTGCAACGTGGGATAGTATAACACGGAGAGGACTGAAATTCAAGCCGTACCCACAATTTCTGCCGTACCCACAATTTAATGTATTCTGCGGAGACTGTATTCTGCAGAGATGTTCCGATATTTGTTAGCATCTGGAATCACTGGAATTTCTGAAATTTTATACAACAAAAAGTATATGTTAATTAATCCAAAGTGGCTGAAGGAAACTGAAAAAAACAATCTGACTGTTTTTTGGGGAAATAGGATTGGCAATGTGAACAAAAATGAAAATGTATTTTTATTATAAACTAACAAAGTGTCGAAGAAATGAAAAAACAGGATTGCTTTTCTACAGATGTGGTGCTATCATAAAACCACAAGGTTAACCGATTAACTTAACCGAAGGAGGTGTGAATGAGACGAGTAACGATCAATGACATTGCAAGGGAATGTCATACTTCAAAAGCGACAGTATCGTATGTGATCAATGAACGGTACAACAAAGTTTCCGAGGAAATGGTGGAAAAGGTACAGCGTGCGATTAAAGAGCTGGGATATGTGCCAAGCTTGAATGCCAAGTCACTGGCAGGACGGGGATCGAATCTGATCGGAGTGATCATACCCCAGATGGATGTGAGTGAGAAGCTGATCTTTGACAATCCTTTCTATAGTGAGTTCCTCTCGGGAATTGAGTACTATTTAAGAAAGGCGGGATATGGGGTTGTATTGAGTGTAGTCACGAGAGATAATCGCTTTGAGGAGCTGGTGAAGAAGTGGAATCTGGACGGAGCTGTCGTGTTCGGGATTGATAATGATACGATGCTCAAACGCTTGGGAGATTACAAATTTCCGGTATTGTTGATAGACTCCTACATTACCAGCCCGGATTACTACAGAATGAATATCCGTGACGAAGAAGCCTGTTATGAAGCTACCAGGTATCTGATTAGAAGTAAAGGGAAAACCGCTCTGGTCACGGGACAGATCAGTAAGAGTAAACTGCTTGAGCAGCGTGCGGCAGGATACAGAAGAGCCCTTGAAGAGGCAGGGGAAGAATTTGACGAGACATTGATCTTTCAGGGAGACATCACATTTGAATACGGACAGGCGGCTGCGGCACAGATCTTGGAGCGCGGGGACGTCAGCCAGATTCTTGCTACGGCAGACATATTGGCGAGAGGAGTGATCAACTGCCTGCAGAGCAGCGGAAAGAACATTCCGGAGGAGTATTCGGTGATGGGATTTGATGATACATATCAGTCAAGAAATATGTATCCGAGACTGACAACTGTCGGACAAAATATTTCTGAGCGTGGCGAGATGGCAGGAAGGCTGATCCTGAAGATCATCAACAACGAACAGGTAGAAAAAGAAAACTACATGGACTGTCAGATCATTGAAGGTGATACGACAGAAAAGAACTGTATTGTATAAAAGCCGCTCCGGCGGAAAACCGATTCTGCTGAAAGGCTCTGCTGCATACAATACAGTTCGAGATGGAACAGTAAATTTTTTTTGCGGGTTAGTTAACCGATTAACCTGGGAGGGCGTTATGTACAGATCAAAGAAAAAGATTATTATCACGTTTTTACTTCCCAGTCTGCTGGGACTGCTGATATTTAAAGTGGGAGCAATGGTGTATTCGCTTTATATCAGCTTTACGGAGTGGAACCTCTTCGGAGATCCGCAATTTGTGGGACTTCAGAACTACATCGAAATATTTCAGGATGACCGCTTTTATGAGGCGCTGAAAAATACGATCTTATTCATTGTGGGATATCTTCCGATCGTGGTTGTCCTGTCACTGGGGATCGCACTTCTTCTGAATTCAAAAGTGAAAGGAGTGAATGCCTTCAGGGGACTCTTCTTCCTCCCGGTCATCACTTCATGGGTTGCGGTTTCCATGATCTGGAAGGGACTGCTGAATCCGGAATTCGGAGTGATCAACTCGATCATTGAGGCCTTCGGGGGGACAGGGCCGGCATGGCTCCAGAATCCGGTGTTTGTGATTCCTGCAGTCATCATGGTCAGTGTCTGGAAGGACGTTGGATTCTTGTCCATAATATTCCTCGGAGGACTGCAGGGAATCTCCCAGGAATATTATGAAGCGTCAAGGATCGACGGGGCGAACAAGTGGCATCAGTTTAAGAGCATTACGCTTCCGCTTTTGTCGCCGACGACTTTTTACGCACTGATCATTACGATCATCAATTCATTCCAGGTGTTTGACCAGATTTGGATCATGACGTCAGGAGAGCCAACAGCAGATCTTGTTCCGGTCATGGTAACGGAGATTTATAAGAACAGCTTCCAGTACCAGAAGATGGGATATGCAACCGCACTGTCATGGATCCTGTTTTTGATCATCATCGCAGTGACCATATTCCAGAATATAATGCAGAAAAAATGGGTTCATTATGAATAGGAAGGAGGAAAAACAATGAAGACGGGAAAGAAAAAATGGCTGATCTATCTTTTGCTGGTACTGGGCGCGATCGTGATGATCATACCGTTTGGCTGGATGGTCATCGTAGCTTTTACAAAACCGGATATCACGTATCAGATGACGATTGAAAATATCCTGAACTCACTGTCATTGAACAGTTTTAAAACGTTGTTTACGGAATATAGCATGGTCAGATATGCGCTTAACAGTATCATTGTATCTGTCATCTCTACAGCTGGTCAGATCCTGCTCTGCGCCATGTCCGGATTCGTGTTTGCAAGGATCGATTTCAAGCATAAGGAAAAGATATTTATCCTTTACCTTGCGACCATGATGATCCCGGTACAGGCAACGGTGATCCCTCAGTATATTCTGATCAATAAGATGGGGCTGGTCAACACATATGTAGGACTGTTCCTGCCTGGCATATTCAATGCTTTCGGAACGTTCCTGATGCGACAGTATTTCATGAGCATCCCGAAAGCGTTGGAAGAAGCGGCCTGCCTGGATGGGGCAGGATATATAAGGATCTTTTTCCAGATCATGCTTCCGCTTGCAAAGACAGGGCTTGCAGTGCTGGCGGTCACAAGCTTTATGGGAGCATGGAACGACTTCCTGTGGCCATTGCTGGTATCATCGGATGACCTGCATACGACGCTGCCGCTGTTTTTGTCCCAGCTTCAGGGCAGATGGTATGTGGACTGGAGCGTGCTGATGGCGGCAACACTCATCAGTGTGATCCCGATCTTGATCGTCTATTTGTTTGCACAGAAATATTTTATTGAAGGTGTACAGAATACAGGTATTAAATAAGGAGGAAAAAACTATGAAGAAAAAATTAATCGCAGGTATTCTCGGAGTTACAATGATAGCAGGAATGATCACCGGATGTGGAGGCGGATCCGGTGAGTCGTCGGACGGAACAACAACGATCAAATACGCTACGTATTCTGCCGGACCGGATCATCTGGAGGATATGGACGCCATGATTGCGGAATTTGAAAAACAGAATCCGGACATCAAAGTTGAGGTGGAAGTGATCGGATATGATGATTACTTTACAAAGCTCCAGACACAGGCGTCTTCCAATACACTTCCGGATGTATTTGAGATGAACTATGAGAACTTCAATACTTATGCGGGAAACGGAGTGCTTCTCGATCTGACGGAGATGGCTGAGAGTGACGAGGACTTTTCACCGGATATGCTGACAGGAAATACGTATGAATACTTCCAGAATGACGGAAAACTGTACGGGCTTACAGAGAAGGTGTCAGATGTTGTGCTGTACTATAATAAGGATATGTTTGATGCGGCGGGACTGGAATATCCCCAGGCAGACTGGACATGGGATGACCTTCTTACTGCAGCTCAGGCGCTGACAAAAGATGGCGTATATGGATTCTATGCACCGGTAACATATAATGAACTGTACAAGGTAGTGGCACAGAACGGAGGCGCGCTCTTCGATGAGGACGGCAATCCGACGATCGATTCCGCAGAGAATGTGGAGGCTCTGCAGTGGATGCTGGACAAGATGCTTGAGTATCATATCCAGCCTACATCAGAGGAGATGAGCGGAAAGACACCGGAAGATATGTTCAAAAACAGCGAGATCGCAATGGAAGTTACAGGAAGCTGGATGGTGACCACGTTTGCGGACGCTCCGTTTGAGTGGGACATCGCCCTTGAGCCGGGAAATACTGATCAGGTACACCACGTTTTCGCAGACGGTATTGTGGCAAGCGCAAATACAAAGAACGCGGAAGCAGCTTGGAAACTGATCAAATTCCTCTCAACAGATGCTACCGCTGCAAAGATCCGTCTGGATTCCAGCTGGGATCTGCCGGCGACCAATGATGAGTCTGTCCAGGAACAGTATACTTCACAGGAGAAACCGGAGCACAGAGAAGTGATCTTTGAAGCAATGGAATCAGGAATCATGCCTCCGATGGTAGATCACTATGCAGAGGTACAGAACGCGATCAATGAAGAACTGAACCGTGCAGTGATCGGGCAGCAGTCAGCAGAGGAAGCACTGAAAGCAGCACAGGAAGAAGTTACAAATATTTTGAAATAATCGGTACAATGCCGCAAGCCGCCTTTTGAACAGACTTGCGGCATTTTTAAAAAACAGACAGGTGGTAACAGGAAATGCAGACAGGAAATTATACAGGGATCGGACTGATCGGAAATGAGGATATCGCAGCGATCTATGCGGTAAATAATGGAATTGTGGACATCAACGGGACAGGGATCTATCATCTGTTCTATAAGGATTATTCCCATGACCTGCTGCAGTCGGCGGTCACAATGATCAAAGCAGGAGACGGGATCTATTATGGGAATAAGATATGGCACGAATACACACATCCTCATCACATCAGACCGCGGAAGACTTATGTAGAAGAACATTACCGTTATTGTGACGAATTCGATCTGGAAGAGATCGGGCTGAAACGAAAAGACACAGTGTATGCTTACGGAAAGAACCGTCTGGTGTTTGAGACGGAAATTGAGAATATCAGCAAAGAGACATGTGAGATTAGCTGCTATGGGTATGCGGCGGTCAGGAACACAAGAGAGATCGCGGTAGAAGGACTTCCGGGCGGTAAAACAGCAGTACATACGGGAAACGTCTATATGGGGATGGATACGCCGGTCAGCGAAGAGGTCTATATTACCGAGGATTCTCCTACGGACTTTGCCTACCAGACTTTTCTGGATGTGCTGGAAGGGCGGCAGGACAGAAGCACCCGCATCACCGGCTGCAGGCTGGGATATGTTCAGGGAGGCAGGATGGTGGTTGCTCCCGGAGAGAAGAAAAAGATGGTCTGGGCACTGGTATTTGCGGACAGTGCACAGGAGCTGGCGGAAGAGCTGCAGATATCAGCCGGGGAAGACAAAAGAGGAGCAGCAGACAGATACTGGGATGCGTGGTTCCGCGAGGGAAAGATCCCGGCATCGGGAGAGGAGTTCGCGGATCTGGCGCTCACGAATCTGGCTGCGCTCAAGGCGGTATGCGTGGGAGGATACATTCCGGCAGACCTGACCGGTCACTATTTCTGCGACAAGATGCCCTGTTACTATGCGAGAGACTCTATTATGATTGCCAGAGCGTTCCTTGCGGCAGGACATACGCGAGAGTGCAGGGATATCCTGGGATACCTGATGGGACGGAAGAGAAAGGAAAACGGGGAATTTTTCCAGAGGTACGATGGTCACGGAGAACCCAATGAAGGGGCGAACAATGATGTGTTCCATCAGATCGACTCCATCGGATATTTCCTGAGGATCCTCTATGAATATATGGAACAGACCGGAGACCTGCTGGCAGATGAGACGCTGCTGAGAGAACTTACTGACGTGATCGATCAGGCGGAGTCAAAATACGGAATGGTCGGTCCGGAGGGCGGAGTAAATGAAGGCGTCTTCGGAGGGGCATTTATCACTTCATCCAACATGTTTATCTATGGAGGGATCCGGGCGGCAGGAAAGATCTTCGCGAAGCTGGAAAATGAGGAATATGAACAGAAATGTGGAGAGATCTGCAGACGGCTTTATGCAGGGATCCAGACCACATTTAATGAGAAACTGGGAAGATACGATTACGGGTATGTACAGTATCATGACCATACAGTGAGAAAATACGATACGCCCCAGTATTTCGGACCACTCTACGGATATCCGGATGATGAGAACATGAAAGCGACGCATCGGTATTTTCTGAAATATGCTTCATTTTTTGAGGATGGGATCGGATATTCCGAGCAGGAATATCACCACGGTCCGTGGCTCTTCAATACGCTTGCATGCGCGGAATACTGCAAGAGATCGGGAGATATGGAAGAATACCGGAAAAAGATGGGCTGGGCGGCACGGCACAGCAACGCTTACGGTATTTTTCCGGAGGCAGTGGACGCAGATGACGAGAATGTATGCGTGATCAATCCGCTGAGCTGGGCATGTGCAGAGTTTACGGCGGCTTATTTTGGCGAAGGAGGATTCGACAGTGAAGAATAATGAACGCAAAGTCAGACTGATAAATATGATAAGATCCTGCATCAGGGAAGAGGCAGAACTGATATTCCATGACCTCAAAGCGCTTCTTGAAACGGATGGTCTTGATTATCATGAGATGTGCATGGCGCTTTTCCTAACGGGAGAGTACACCAGGATCAGCGGAGATATGAGTCTTTTTGAACAGAATGCTGACAGGATCGCATATCTGCAGGATAAGACAGAAGAGGAGGCTTACAAACCTCACTCACGGATGCTGGAAGAAACAGAGGAAGACAGAAAAGAAGGGCTCTACGGAGAAAATTACGGGATGGCATACGGCGCTCTGTATAACAGCAATCTCTTCGCGAAGAGAGAGAAGACGGCAAAAGCGCTGCATCAGATGAAAAATTATGCCTATGAACACTATACCTGTGCCGGGAAGCTGGTGGATGAAGAGCATGGGGACAGGGCGACCGCGCAGCTTCTGTGGATCTGCGTTCCATTCGGTCTGTTTACTCCGGAGGATCTGGTGCTGGTGGCGGCGCTGGACGAGATCTGTGATACCGAAAGGCAGGAGGATTTTGCCATGCTCGGGTGGTACTTTGCAGAGAAGGCAGATTACCGCAGGGCGAGAAGTTATCTGGCGCGGCTTGACAGTGAGGACGGGTTCATCCAGGCAGTAAAGGGGATCATTGAGGAGAAATTAAGGCTTTCGGGGATGCTCAGCGAAGCGCCGCTGATGCACGTGCCCTGCGGCAATTTCAACCGGTATTCTCACCAGAATTACGAGAGGGATCCCTGGTTCCCGAAAGAGGGAGAAGAAGTGTTCCTCAATGTAGCGGCGTGGCCGGTCCGCCTGGAATGTATAGTGGAAGCGTACTGGGAAAGCTCAGCCGGAGAGCGGGGAGCTGCGGAAGGTGTTTACCAGCCGGAGTATGAGAACTACAGGTTCTCCATCGGGACATTTTCCGGCGGGGAAGAGATCACATATTACTTCCGTGCCGGGGAGTACTGCTCTGAGAAGTTTTCTTTTACGGTACTTGCAAAAGAGACGGTGACGGAAGCCGGAAGTATGTTTGAGAACGATTCGGAAAAAACACTGGAACTGCGGACTGACAGAGGAAAATGCTTCCTATGGATAGAGAAGAGAGAGAAAGGGCAGACCCGGTATTCGGTAACAGAGATTGGATCCGGAGAGTGCTCTACCCGGGAGGGAGAGTGGAGAGAATTTATTTTACACCGGGAGATCCCCGGATGGAGTGAGAGGATCCCAGTCAGGGAGATCGGTTTCTGGCGCGAGGGAGAGCGGATCTTCTCTTCTTTCATGAGCGCGGACGCGGACGCTGAAGAACGGTTCTATGGATTCGGGGAGCGGTATAACCAGATCGACCAGCGGGGCAATGTGGTAGATGTGTATGTGTATAACCAGTATAAAGACCAGGGAATCCGGACCTATATTCCCATGCCGTATTTCTTAAGCTCCGGTGGGTACGGAGTCTGGCTGGATACGGAACGTTACACAGAGTTTGATATGTGTAGCGGAGGCAGGACATACTGGCAGGTGGAAGTACAGGCGGAGGGGCTGTCCTGGTACTGCTTCGGCGGAACGCCGAAAGAGATGATCAGTCAGCTCACTGTGGTTTCCGGAAGACCGGCGATGCTGCCGGAGTGGGCGTTTGGTCCCTGGATGTCCAGCAACAACTGGGACAGTGAAGCGGAAGTGAGAAAGCAGGTAGAACTGACGAAGAAGTATGATATCCCGTCAACGGTTCTCGTGATCGAAGCCTGGAGTGATGAGGCCACGTATTATATCTTTAATGATGCAGTGTATGAGGAAAACAGCGGAGAAAAAGGATTCTCTTATGACGAATTCCGTTTCCCTGAGTGGGGAAGATGGCCGGATCCGAAGGGTATGGTGGAATATCTTCACGAAAACGGGCTGAAATGCATTCTGTGGCAGATCCCAATCGTCAAGTATATCAATTCTCTGCACCATCTTCAGCAAGACCGGGACGAGGAGTATGCGCTGGAACATGGATTCTGTGCGAAGAAGAAAGACGGGACGCCCTACCGTATGCCGGAGGGATGGTTCACGGACAGCCTTCTCGTGGATTTTACGGACAGGGATGCAACGGACTGGTACATGGACAAGCGGAAATACCTGGTGGACGATGTGAAGATCGACGGGTTCAAGACAGATGGAGGAGAGTTTGTCTTCGGGGATGACGTACAGTTTTCAGATGGACGTACCGGCAGAGAGATGCGCAACGCGTATCCGAATCTTTATATTGGAGAGCATTACCGTTATATCCATGAGAAGAGGGAGGGGATTGTGTTCAGTCGTGCCGGACATACCGGAGCAGCAACCATGCCAGCACATTGGGCAGGAGACGAGAGATCCACATTCTCGGCATTTCAGAGAAATCTGTGTGCGGGGCTGAACGCAGGAATCTCCGGGATTCCCTTCTGGGGATGGGATCTTGCCGGATTCAGCGGTGAGATCCCCAGCGCGGAACTGTATGCAAGGTCAGCTTCCATGGCGGCATTCTGCCCGATCATGCAGTACCATGCGGAGAGTAAGGCAGAGTTCAATCAGGACAGGACGCCGTGGAATATTGCAGAAAGAAGAAACGCTCCCTGGGTGATCGACGTGTATCGGTATTACGCGAAACTCCGCATGGCGATGCTCCCGTATATTACGGAACAGGCAGAGAAATGTGTGGAGACCGGCGTTCCTATGATGCGCGCCCTCTGGGTGGAATTCCCGGAGGACAGACAGGCGGGAGCGATCTTTGACCAGTATATGTTCGGCGACGATCTGATGGCGGCGCCTATCGTAGAAAAAGGCAGGACAGAGCGTGAAGTCTATGTTCCAGAGGGAGAGTGGAGAAATATTTTTACAGGAGAAGTCTTCTGCGGAGGGAAAACTTATACGATGAAGGCGGCTGTGGATGAGATTATTGTATTGCAGAGGAGCGGATCTGTCTGGAAGATTAGGACAAAAGGAGAGTTCCTCTTTGAGAAGACAGTTGAGAGTGTATAGAGAAATCTGTTTTGCAGGTGAAGAGGAACGGGCAGAAAGCCCTGGTTCAGAAAAGAAAAAGCCAGTGAGATAAGGAGGAGATACAGATGGAATGGTGGAAAAAAGCGGTCGTTTACCAGATCTATCCGATGAGCTTTAAGGACAGCAACCATGATGGGATGGGCGATCTGGGCGGGATCCTGGAGAAAGTGGATTACTTGAAAGAGCTTGGCGTTGACATTGTGTGGATGACGCCGGTCTATGAGTCGCCAATGGACGACAATGGATATGATATCAGTGATTATTATAAGATCAATCCTCTGTTTGGAACTATGGAGCAGTTTGACGAACTCCTGGAAGCACTTCACCAGAGAGGAATCCGGCTGATCATGGATCTGGTGGTCAACCATACCAGCGATGAACATGAGTGGTTCAGGCAGGCGAGAAAAGATAGAAACAGCAAATATCATGACTTCTATATCTGGAAAGATAAGCCGATCACGGATCAGCAGTCCATATTTAGCGGATCCGTCTGGGAGTACAATGAGGAGACAGACGAATATTATTACCATCTGTTCAGTCGCAGACAGCCGGATCTGAACTGGGACAATCCGGAGGTACGAAAGGAAGTATACCGCCTGATCAACTGGTGGCTGGACAAAGGGATAGATGGATTCCGAATGGATGTGATCGACCTGATCGGAAAGATTCCGGAGGAGTGTATCCTGACCAGTGAAAAGAGCCATAAATATCTGCAGGAGATGTATCGGGAGTGCTTTGAGGGAAGGGAAGTCTTTACGGTAGGAGAGACCTCTTATGCAACTCCGGTGAGCGCGCCTCTCTACTCCGCACCGGAACGAAAAGAGCTGACCATGGTGTTCGGATTTGAGCACCTGGGGTTGGAAGAGGTGAAAGGCAATGGAAAGTGGGATCTGAAGAAACTGGATGTCAACGAGCTGAAAAAGGTGTTTGCAGTCTGGCAGAATGCCCTTCATGAAAAAGGATGGAATAGCCTGTTCTGGTCTAACCACGACCAGCCCCGCATCGTTTCCAGAATGGGAGACGACGGGAAATACAGGAAAGAGAGCGCCAAGATGCTCGGCATGATCCTTCATGGGATGCAGGGAACGCCGTATATCTATCAGGGGGAAGAGATCGGAATGACAAATGTGAAATTCCCTCTGGAGGACTACAAGGATGTTGAGACCATCAATATGGTGAAAGAGAAACAGGAAGCAGGCTGGTCCATGGATAAGATTATGCAGGGAATCTATGCGAAAGGGCGGGATAATGCCCGCACACCTATGCAGTGGTCTGCACAGGAATACGGCGGATTCTCAGACCATGAACCCTGGATCCGAATGAATCCGAATTACGAGATAGTCAATGTAGAGGAAGCCGAAGCAGATAACAATTCCATCTTCCATTTCTATCAGAAGCTGATCCATCTCCGCAAAGAGTGGGAGATCATCAGCACCGGAGATTTCACCCTGTTGTTCGAGGACGACAGAAACCTGTTTGCATATAAGAGGGAGGCGGATGGGGAACGCCTGACCGTGATCGCTAACTTTACCGCCGGGGAGGTGCAGTGCGGGCTGCCGGATGAGATAAAGCCGGGAAGAGGACAGATACTTCTTTCAAATTATGACAGAGATTCGGTGGGAAAGAAGATGACGCTCAGACCTTATGAGAGTTTTATGTATTATGAAGAGACAGAAAAGTGATGACTGACGGGAAATAGATATCCCTATACAGGGGCCGATGTGATCTCATATGAAATTACATCGGCCCCTGTGTTTATTAACAGTTGCCACGTTCGCACACTTCTGAGGTTTTCTACAGCTATATTGTTATTAACTTCCCATTTGTATAAAATAGAAAACAGACTCTATTTCAAGAAACTTTTCTGCGGAGATGGAGGATGTGGGCGGGGTGACTTCGAAGGGAAAGTAGTGAAACTTGAAGTTCCGTGTACGGACGTTGGGGCAGACGGTGAGATTGTCTGAGCGAATGCGAGTTGCTCACCGTCTGTCCCTGTTTTTAGTCCGTGCCCGGAACTTTTTAGTTTCATTATTTCCCGGAGCGGAACTCCGAACATATCCTCCATCTCTGCAGAATATATCTTGAAAAACATCTCTGTTTTCGTACGTTCAGCCAATGAAGATAGGGAACAAAACAGCGGTTATTTCTTCAGCAGCTCCTCGATCAGCCTGGACGCCTCACTCCGTGTAATGGCAGCCGGATCCCATTTGATATCAGCTCGTTTTTTCCGGATCAGATTATTCAGCAGGGCGATCTGTTTTATTGTGGCTGGCTGCGGTTTTTTCACCCTGTATGTAAGCTGGACCGGCTGAAAGAGTTTCGGATCATCCGCCTCAAAATAATGGGCAAGGGTCTGGTACAGCTTGGCGGTTGCCAGCGCGTCATGGTAGGCGCGGTGTGCGGCTCTGTTTTCAATATTATAATAAGCGCAGAGGCTGCCAAGACTTTTGGAATCAAGATCACTGTGCACCTTTTTGGCGATCTTAAGTGTATCGATGCCCAGTTTTTCAAATGGAAGTCCGTCGGCAGCAGCGCTGCATTTCATAAAACTGTAGTCAAAAGAAACGTTGTGGCCGATGAGAATGTCATTCTCGCAGAAATCGAGAAAATCAGAGACCACTTCACATCTCGGCCGGGCGCCGGCAACCATTTCATTTGTGATTCCGGTAAGATTGGTGATCGCGGCTGATATCGGCGCTGCGGGATGGATAAATTCCATAAAACGTTCCGCAACTTTTCCGTCCCGGACTTTCAGTGCGCCGATCTCTATGATTTCGTTTTCCATCGGGTTGAGCCCGGTGGTCTCCACGTCAAATGCAATGTATGATTTTAACATAATATTACAGCTCCTTTTCTTTCTGTTATTATAATGGATCAGCCTGGGAAAATCCATTGCTTTTAATCTTGATCTTTTTTAATCTCAAAAATATAATGAAAAAATAAAAAATATTAAAAAAATATAAAAATGCGTCATTTACAAGAGGAGGCTTCGCTGATATACTAAATTACAGCGTTAAAATTTTGCTAAGAAAAGGAGGGCAAAATCAATGATTACATTTATTATTGGTCTCGTGATTCTTTTTGTGGGAGCAGCGCTCTACGGAAAGTTCTGCGAGAAAGTATTCGGTCCTGACGACAGGAAAACACCTGCATACACGAAACAGGACGGCGTAGATTATGTACCTATGAAAGGATGGAAGAACAGCCTGATCAACCTGCTGAATATCGCGGGTACAGGTCCGATCCTCGGACCGATTCAGGGAATCTTGTTTGGCCCGATCGCGTTTATCACGATTCCGATCGGAAATATTATCGGCGGTGCGATGCACGATTATTTCTCCGGTATGATCTGCCTGCGTGACGGCGGAACCCAGATGCCAGACATGATCCGCAAGTACAGCAACAAGGGTGTTTATACGTTCTATCAGATCTTCTGCAGTCTTCTGCTTCTTCTGGTAGGTGCGGTGTTTATCTATACACCGGGCGATATCGCGGCGACTCAGGTGTTTGGATTTGACGGAGCCGTGGATTCTGTATCCACATGGGTGATTTACGGAGTGATCTTTGTATATTATCTGATTGCGACAGTATTCCCGATTGATAAGATCATCGGAAGGATTTATCCGATCTTTGGTGCGATCCTTCTGTTCTCGGCAGTCGGAGTATTTATCGGTATCTTTGCATTCGGATTCCCGCTCACTGAGATCTGGGAGGACTGGAATGTAGGACTCGTTGCATATGGCAATTACTTCAGCGCTAACCACTTTATTCCGATCTTCTTCATTACAGTAGCGTGCGGTATTCTCTCAGGATTCCACTCTACACAGACGGCGATTATCTCCCGTACAATGAAGAGTGAGAAAGAGGGACGGATGACATTCTACAATATGATGGTAATCGAAGGCTTCATCGCTATGGTATGGGCAGCAGGAGCAATGGGAGTTTACAACCTGGGGCTTCAGGCAGCGGACGCTTCTCTTGCGACAGCTACAATCGGCGTTGTATGTAAACACATCCTCGGACCGGTGGGAGGAATTATCGCGCTTCTCGGTGTTATCGTACTGCCGATTACATCAGGTGATACAGCGCTTCGTGCTCTTCGTCTGGCAGTTGCGGACGGGCTTCATATTGATCAGAAGTCGACAAAGAAGCGACTTGGGCTTGCGGCAATTATTTTTATTCTTGTTGCTGTGATCCTCGTATTTGCAAAGAGCAATGCAGACGGATTTAATATCCTGTGGAGATACTTTGCGTGGTCCAACCAGAGCCTGTCCCTGTTTGCATTCCTTGCCATCACGGTATGGATGTTTGAGACGGGACGGAATAAATACGTATGGATGCCATTGATTCCGGGGGCATGGTATACATTTGTGACTGTTACATACATTGCCAATGCAAAGATCGGATTCAATATTCCGTGGTTCGGCGCTTATATCATCGGTGTTGCTGCAGCAGTGGCTTATGTGGGCGTGCTTCTCTGGTACGGAAAGAAACGCTCCGCAATGAAAGCCAAGAAAGCAGAAAAAAATAAAAAATAGGACTGAGCCCTGAAAAAGGGCGGTATTTGACTGGGATGAGAGAGAAGAGGGAAGCCGTGCTGCCTGAAAATGAGGCAGTGCGGCTTCCCTCTTTGGTCAGCCGGGTATCCCCTGCCGGGAGTGGGAGTTGGGAGAAGTATTCTTTCAGGAGTTCAGCGGGCTGCTGAGACTTCGGAATTGATTTTTTCATTTGTATGCAATATAATGAACCCGAACCGGAGCAATCCCGACGTATTGCGGGATGTTCACACCTGATCGGATCACGGTTCGAAATAATATCAGAAAGGGGAAACGAACCTATGTTAAAAGGAAAGACCGTTCTGCTGGGAGTGTCAGGCAGCATCGCCGCGTATAAAACAGCATATCTGGCGAGCGCACTGAAGAAACTGAACGCAGACGTCCATGTCCTGATGACACGAAACGCGACGAATTTCATCAACCCGATTACGTTTGAAACACTGACAGGCAACAAATGTCTGGTGGATACGTTTGACCGGAATTTTGAGTTCAGCGTAGAACATGTGTCTCTGGCAAAGCAGGCAGATGTGGTTATGATTGCGCCTGCCAGCGCGAATGTAATCGGAAAGCTTGCGCACGGCATCGCGGATGATATGCTGACTACTACGGTAATGGCGTGCAAATGTCAGAAGATTATCGCGCCTGCGATGAACACGAACATGTTTGAAAATCCGGTTGTCCAGGATAATCTGCAGATCCTCCGGAACTACGGGTATGAAGTGATCAGCCCTGCAACAGGATATCTGGCATGCGGCGACACGGGAGCCGGGAAGATGCCGGAGCCGGAACTTCTTCTGGAGTATATCCTGCAGGAGATTGCGTTTGAAAAAGATATGGACGGGCTGAAGGTTCTGGTGACCGCGGGGCCGACCCGGGAAGCTGTCGATCCGGTGCGCTATATCACGAATCATTCCACCGGAAAGATGGGCTATGCCATTGCCAGAACATGTGTGAGACGCGGCGCGGACGTTACGCTTGTGAGCGGTCCGTCGGCACTGAAACCGCCGGAGTTTGTAAACGTGATTTCTGTCAAATCCGCAAAGGATATGTTTGATGCGGTTACAGGAATTGCGAAAGAGCAGGATATTATCATCAAGGCGGCTGCGGTGGCGGACTACCGGCCAAAACATGTCAGCGCTGAAAAGGTGAAGAAACAGGATGGCACTCTTACTCTTGAGATGGAACGGACAGATGATATTCTTGCGTATCTTGGAGAGCATAAGAGAGAAGGACAGTTTCTCTGTGGATTTGCCATGGAAACGGAAAATCTGCTGGAGAATTCCAGAAAGAAACTGGCGAAAAAACATCTGGATATGGTTGTGGCCAACAGCCTGAGAGTTCAGGGGGCCGGATTCGGCGGCGACACGAATGTGGTTACAATTATTACGGATAATGAGGAAGTTTCACTCGGAAAAATGTCAAAAGAGGAGACAGCCTCACACATACTGGATAAAATCCTTGAGCTGAGAAGTGACATCTGAGATGGAGTCCGGCAGAGGAAGAAACTGAGATGGATTTATCCGGGAAAAATTTATCCAGGAGAAATCTTTGAAATGAAACTGCGGAAATATGATTTCCGCGCCAAAAGTATTGTATCCCGCAGGGGAATGATAACAAGGAGGCAATTATGAACAATTCAACAGGAAACAACACAGCCGGGAGCAGACCGGCAGGAAGCAGATACAGTGTAAAGAGCATGGTTCAGGTGGCGATATTCGGTGCAATCATATGCATCCTGGCCTTTACCCCCTTTCTGGGCTATATCCCGCTTGGATTTACAAGGGCAACGATTATACATGTCCCCGTGATTATCGCTTCACTGCTGATGGGACCGAAGAAAGGAGGAGTTCTTGGATTCCTCTTCGGTCTGACAAGTTTTATTAATAACACGATAAATCCAACGGTGACTTCGTTTGTATTTACACCTTTCTATAACCTGGGCGAGGTCAGCGGCGGAATCGGAAGTGTGATTATCTGTTTCGTCCCCCGCATCCTGGTTGGAATTGTACCGTTTTACGTATATAAGCTGGTAATGCGGTTTGTCAGTGAAGAGACGAAGAAAAAAGGAGTTTCCAGTATCGGTCTGATCCTGGCCGGAGTGACAGGTTCGCTGGTGAACACCCTTCTCGTGATGAATCTGATCTTTGTATTCTTCCGGGAGGCATATGCACAGGCGAATGAAGTGGCGGTATCAGCGGTATATACATTTATATTATCCGTTATCGGGATGAACGGTGTGCCGGAGGCGATTGTGGCTGGAGTGATTACTCTGTGTATCGGCAGAGCGCTTATGAAGAAAACTGTGAGGGAAAGGCTGGGATTTTAGAGATGATTTTGGCTGTTGATATCGGAAATACGAACATAGTGATCGGGTGTATTGAAGGTTCCGAATGTGTTTTTGTGGAAAGGCTTTCCACAGTCCGGACAAAAACTGAACTGGAGTATGCCATTGACATTAAAAATGTACTGGATATCTACCATATAAAGAAAGCGGATCTGGAAGGCGGGATTATTTCGTCCGTTGTCCCGCAGATTACAACCGTGGCAAAACTGGCGGTTGAAAAGATACTGAAAAAAGAGGTGCTGGTTGTAGGCGCCGGGATCAAGACCGGGCTCAACATACGTATAGACAATCCGGCGCAGCTTGGCAGTGATCTGGTGGTCGATTCCGTGGCAGCGCTTGCGGAATATCCGGTTCCGCTTCTCGTATTCGATATGGGTACAGCCAATACAGTGTGCGTGATCGACAGACACAAAAACTATATTGGCGGCATGATCTATCCGGGAATTGGCGTATCGCTTGATTCCCTGACTGAAAATGCGTCTCAGCTCGGCGGTATCAGCCTGGAAGCGCCGGAACATATTATCGGGAAAAATACGGTTGATTGTATGAAGAGCGGGGCGATCTACAGTTCCGCCGCCGCGATAGACGGAATTATCGACCGGTTGTCAGAAGAGCTGGAGGGAGAAGTCACTGTGATCGCCACCGGAGGGCTGGCGAAAAAGATCGTCCCCCACTGCAGAAGAAAAATTATTCTGGATGATAATCTGCTGCTGAAGGGACTGGCGGTGATATACAGGAAGAATCGGAGATGAATCTGAGTTTGTCGAGACGGGAACTGTGCGTCTACAGAACTTTTTTAACTAATCGGCAGACGCCGGGAAAGAAGAGACTGTAACGCGATGCTGAGCCCGCTCCTTCAACTCTTCGAATGTATGTAACAAGAATCCCAAATGGTCGTGCAAAGGCACTCTCATTTGGGATTCTTTAACATACAGAACGAAGGATTTTCATACGCTCCTGCTCTGAATGCATCGCTTATACAGTCTCTTCTTTCCCGGCTTCCCCCAATCGGTAAAAACAGCTCCGGTCAGATCGTTCCCGGCTCGACATACTCGCGATTCAAGAACAAAAGAAGAAGTTGGAAGGTTATTGACTAAGATTTTTTCGAAATCTGAATTTGCTCTGACTCTTCTGATTTGAAGAACGCAGAGAACTGCGGAATATAAGTCTGGATCGCTTTTCAAAGGGAAGGAGCAAAAGACAATGCCCCTCCCCTTTGAATACGGCTTTACAAACTTTATTCCGCGGTTCTCGGACGATTCTCCTGCTCAGAAGAATCAGACAAACTCAGATCTTACAATGCATCTCCTCGTTTGATGTATCCCGGAGTCTCCGGCGGAGCGATGATTCTCTTTCCGCGAATCAGACGGGCATGTTTATCAACCATCATGTTTTCTACATGTACGCCTTTTCCGATTACTACACCTGCAGAGATCACGCAGTTCTTTACAATAGCGCCCGGTTTGATGACACAGCCTCTTCCGATGATGGAATTCTCGATGCTTCCCTCGATCAGGCATCCGTTGGACACAACAGAGGAGGTTACCTTGCTGCCGTCAAAATATTTTGTCGGGCAGGAGTCATTGGTGCGTGTATATACCGGCCAGTCTTTGTCAAACAGGTTCATTGCGTTCTTCAGATCGATCAGAGCCATATTTGCCTTGTAATAGCTCTTGAAATCTGTAACAGCTGCGAAAAATCCGCGGTGCGGTACCGCACGGATATCAAGGTTTTCGCATTCTTCGTCGATGATGTCGGCAAATGTGTACATGGAAGACATCTTGTGTGCCTTGTTGACCAGGTCAAGGAAGAGCTCCTTGGTCATAACATAGGTATCCATGAAGATGTTTCTGTTTTTGGCGTTTCCACGGTTTGGCTCGATGGAGAGAACACCTTTCTGCTTGTTGATATTCAGGGTATCGCAGGTAAGGTATTCCTCTTTCGCGTTGTCCACTGCGTGGTACATCAGAGAGATGTCTGCTCCGGACTCAACATGTTCTTCAATAAATTCGCTGTAATCTGCTGTGTAGATCATATAGCTCGGCGCGATAACTACATACGGCTGAGTCATTCTCTCGATGCAGTCCATGTTTTCGATGTATGCGGCGATATCTGTGTTGTAAATATCATTTACCTGATTAGACTCAGCATACATGATACTCAGGCTGCCGCGCTTGGAGTTGATGTTATAGTGACGTCCTGTTCCGAGGTGCTCGGTAAGGGAACGCGGTTTTCTGCGGACATAGACCTGAATGTTGTCGATTCCGCTGTTGCTCATATTAGAAATCGGGAAATCGATGATGCGGTATCTTCCAAGGAAGGAAAAAGCTCCTACAGGGCGGTATTCCTGGAGGCCGTCTACCTGAATGTGATTTCCGGCAAAATTAACAATTCCAAATGCCTTATTCATATTATTCATCCCCCTTTACACGTTTTGATACAAGTTCGATATTTGCGCTGTCAGCGCTTCCGACAACGGCGTTTTTACCGATCTTGACTCCGTCAGCTACGAGGGCGCGTGTTACAACGGCGCCTTCCGCTACTTCCGCGCCGGGCATCAGAACACTGTCGATGACTTTGGCGCCGGCAGCAACCTTGGAATTTGTGAACAGGACAGAATTCTTTACCTCGCCGTCCACTACACAGCCCTGGGTGATAAACGCGCGGTCAACGACAGCGTCAGCACCGATATACTGCGGCAGCGCGGATACGTCTTCGGTATAGATCTTCCATGTGGGATCGTTCAGGTCCAGTTCGTTGTTCTTGCTGAGCAGGTCCATATTTGCCTCCCAGAGAGAATCGATGGTTCCCACGTCTTTCCAGTATCCTTTGTATTTATATGCAAAGAGGTTGTCTCCGTCATTTAACATGGCAGGGATGATATCTTTTCCGAAATCGTGATTGGAATCTGGATCTTTCATATCTGCGATAAGCATTTTGCGAAGCATCTTCCAGTTGAAGATATAGATACCCATAGAAGCAAGGTTGCTCTTCGGATGTTCCGGTTTCTCTTCGAATTCAACGATCCGTCCGGTATCGTTTGTGTTCATGATACCGAAGCGGCTTGCCTCCTTCATCGGAACTTCGATTACAGCGATGGTCGCGTCAGCATTGCATTCTTTGTGGTAAGCGAGCATCTTTGCGTAATTCATTTTGTAGATATGGTCTCCGGAGAGAATCAGAAGATATTCCGGAGAGTATGTATCGATGAAATCGATATTCTGTGAGATGGCATCGGCGGTTCCTCTGTAGACATCAAGGTTTGCGTCCGCTTTCTCACGGGGCGGAAGTACATATACTCCGCTGTCTCTTGCGTCAAGACCCCAGCGGCGTCCAGCTGCAACGTAGCTGTTCAGAAGAACAGATTCATACTGAGTTAAAACACCTACTACGTCAATCCCACTATTGGCACAGTTGCTGAGCGGAAAATCGATGATACGGTATTTCCCACCATATGAAACAGCCGGTTTTGCGACTTTTTTCGTCAATTCATGGAGACGAGATCCGCGGCCGCCAGCTAAAATCATAGCTAACATGTTATTTTGCTTCATAAATGAGCCCTCTCTTTCATTATTACTGGTTACTATTATACAATTTTCTGAGAAGATTTGCCACATTTTTGTGCGAAAAACTGAAAATAAAAAGAAAAATATAAGCTAAATTTATGAAAAAAACGGTATTTTTATAAAAGTGATCAAGTTGTTCGTAGGATACGAACAAGTTAAACGGAGCTGAAACTAAGAGAAAAAGAAGAGGTTCTTTTGTGCATTTTGATGATTGACAATAAAAATAAATCTCTTTACTATATTGTTAGTTACCGAACAAAATTGCGAGGAGGGATGGAAATATGTGCGCTGGTGATCATGACGAGTGTGGTCATGATGTGGGAAGGCTGATTAATACACTGTCTCATCAGCTGAAACGGCAGATGTGTGCGCATGAGTCGGAAGACAGCCTGACCAATATGCAGAGGCATGTTCTTCATTATATTCTGTTCCAGTCTCTGCAGCATGACATTTACCAGAAAGACCTGGAAAAGGAGTTTCAGATCCGACGCTCAACAGCAAGCGGAACGCTTCAGCTTCTGGAGAAAAACGGATTCATCCGCAGGGAAGCGGTGGAGCGGGATGCGCGGCTGAAGAAGATAGTACCGACAGATAAAGCGCGGGGAGTCCGGGAACATATTCTGGGTAACATTCGATACATGGAATCGACACTTCGCCGGGGAATCCCGGAAGAAAAGCTGAAAGTATGCATGGAAGTGCTGGAACAAATGTCGGCTAATCTGACAGAGAATGAAAAGGCGCCGGGACAGCCGGCGGCAGATTTGCAGGTAATGAATCAATTAACAGAAAAAAAAGAGGAGGAGAAAACAGACCATGAATAGAATACTGCTTCGTTCCGTCCGGGAATACAAAAAAGAATCATTCCTGACTCCGGTGCTGGTCTGCCTGGAGGTCCTGATGGAAGTCCTGATTCCGCTTTTGATGGCGAGGATTATCGATGTGGGAATCATGGAAGGGAATATGGCTTACATTATAAAGATGGGACTTCTGCTCATCTTGATGGCGATGCTGGCCCTGGTATTCGGTGCAAAGGCCGGTCAGCTTGGCGCGATTGCTTCATCAGGTTACGCGAAGAATCTGCGTCATGACATTTTTTATAAAATTCAGGATTTTTCGTTTGGAAATATCGATCATTTCTCAACATCAAGCCTTGTGACAAGAATGACAACAGATATTACGAACGTTCAGATGGCTTACATGTTTACGATTCGTCTGCTGGCAAGGGCGCCGATCATGATTGTTCTGTCACTGATTATGACGATGACGATCAGCATGCCAATCGCCATTGTGATGCTGATTGTAGCGCCTGTTCTGGGCGTGAGCCTGATTTTCATAGCAAAGAAAGCGCATCCGCACTTTGTGCAGGTGTTTGACGAATATGATGTTCTTAACAATACCGTGCAGGAGAATGTGAATGCTGCCCGCGTGGTAAAGGCATATGTAAGAGGGGACTATGAAATTGAAAAATTCGGGAAAGTCTCTACGCTTGTGTTCAGGCTTTTTACCAAGGCTGAGAAAATTGTTGCCTGGAATGCGCCGATCATGCAGTTCGCCGTATATACGGTTGTAATTGTCATGGTGCTGATCGGCGGCGAGAGCATTATCAGCGGGTCCATGCAGACCGGAGAACTCACAAGCGTCATTGTGTATGCGCTTCAGATTCTTATGTCGCTGATGATGGTTACTTTCGTATTTACAATGATTATGATCGCGGAAGCTTCTACGGACCGTATCACAGAAGTTCTTACGGAAGTTCCGGAGATGTCTGACAAAGCGGATGCGGTTACGGAAGTGAAAAACGGTGACATTGATTTTGAACATGTGAATTTCAGCTATGCGGGAGAGGGTGGAAATCTTTCCCTTAAAGATGTGGATCTTCATATTAAGAGCGGGCAGATTGTAGGTGTTATCGGCGGAACAGGAAGCGCCAAGTCTACACTGGTGCAGCTCATCCCGAGGCTTTATGATGTGACGGGCGGATGCGTAAAGGTAGGCGGCGTTGATGTTCGCGATTATAACCTGGAAGCACTTCGTGACCAGGTGTCCATGGTGCTTCAGAAGAATGTCCTTTTTACCGGAAGCATTTATGAAAATGTGCGCTGGGGTGATGAAAACGCAAGTGACGAGGAAGTGCAGAGAGTCTGTAAACTGGCTCAGGCTGACAGTTTCATCCAGGAATTCCCGGGCAAATATAACACGATGATAGTAGAAGGCGGAAATAACGTGTCCGGAGGTCAGAAGCAGAGACTGTGCATTGCCAGGGCGCTGCTCAAAAAGCCGAAAATTCTGATTCTGGATGACTCTACCAGCGCGGTAGATACAAGAACGGATGCGCTGATCCGTCAGGCATTCAGGGAAGAGATCCCGGATACGACAAAGATTATTATTGCGCAGAGAATCTCTTCGGTAGAAGATGCAGATGTAATTATTGTTATGGATAACGGTGAGATCAACGGCATCGGAACATCAGAAGAACTTCTGAAGAATAACGCAATTTACAGAGAAGTTTACGAATCACAGATGAAAGGAGGCGCGGATGATGAGTGATCAGAATAAGGTAAAACAGAGACCGGGCGGCGGTCCGGCGGTCACAAAAGGGACGATAAAGACGGCAAAGCGCCTGCTTGCTTATGTAACAAGTACCTATAAAGTGCAGTTTATCATCGTACTGTTTTGTATTCTGATGAGTTCTGTGGCATCGATTTCCGTATCCCTGTCACTGAAATTCCTTCTGGATGATTTCATTATTCCGCTGATCGGGCAGCAGAACCCGGATTATACGGAGCTTTATATGGCGCTGGCTGTGCTGGGGACGATTTTTCTGCTGGGAGTAATCGCCACATTTATATACAGCCGGATGATGGTTGTGATCGGACAGGGAGTTTTAAAACGTGTCCGTGATGAAATGTTTGAACATATGCAGAAGCTGCCGATCCGTTATTTTGATCAGAATACGAACGGTTCAATCATGAGTCTTTATACCAATGATACGGATACTCTGCGGCAGATGATCAACCAGTCGATTCCGCAGGTGCTGATGTCTGTGTTCACAGTGGTTGTAACATTTGTTTCCATGCTTGTGCTGAGCCCGATCCTGACAATTATGGCGGTTCTGATGATTATTGTCATGACAGTCGTGTCAAAAGTCGTTGCGGGAAACAGCGGCAAGTATTTCATCCGGCAGCAGCTTGATCTTGCGGATATTACTGGTTTTGTAGAAGAGCGGATGAATGGACAGAGAGTTGTTAAAGTATTCAATCACGAGAAGATATCAGAGCGTGAATTTGACGAGCTGAATGAGAGACTGTTCACCAGCGCTTCACGCGCGCATACGTTTGCCAGCATGATGGGACCGATCATCGGAAATCTCGGCAACCTGCAGTTCGTGCTGACAGCGGTATTCGGAGGATTTCTGTCTGTAGCGGGAATCGGAAACATTACGCTTGGCGTGATGGCTTCCTATCTGCAGTTTACGAAGAGCTTCACTCAGCCGTTTATGCAGATCGCTCAGCAGTTCAACTCAATTATCATGGCGCTTGCAGGTGCGGAACGTATCTTCAATATGATGGATGAAGAACCGGAAGTGGATGACGGATATGTTACGCTTGTCAATGCGAAACGAAATCCGGACGGAAGCCTGACAGAATGTAAAGAGAGGACCGGTCTGTGGGCGTGGAAACATCCGCATAAGGCTGATGGTACAATTACGTATCAGGAGCTGAAAGGCGATGTGAGATTCTACGATATGACCTTCGGATATACCCCGGATCATATGGTGCTGCATGATCTGACCCTGTATGCGAAACCGGGACAGAAACTGGCGTTTGTCGGATCAACAGGAGCCGGAAAAACAACGATTACCAACCTGATCAACCGGTTCTATGATGTGGCTGACGGAAAGATTCGATACGATGACATTAATATCAATAAAATTAAAAAAGCAGATCTGCGTCATTCTCTCGGAATTGTACTGCAGGATACACATCTGTTTACAGGCACAATTAAGGAGAATATCCGTTACGGAAAGCTTGACGCAACGGATGAAGAAATCGTAAATGCAGCGAAACTGGCGCATGCGGACGGATTTATCCGTATGCTTCCGCAGGGTTATGACACCCATCTGAGCGGGGATGGGGAAGAACTTTCCCAGGGCCAGAGACAGCTTCTGGCTATTGCCAGAGCCGCTATTGCGGATCCGCCGGTTCTGATTCTCGACGAGGCTACCTCATCGATCGATACAAGAACCGAGCAGATTGTACAGCAGGGAATGGATAATCTGATGAAAGGGCGGACCGTATTTGTCATCGCCCACAGATTGTCAACCATTCGCAACAGCGATGCCATCATGGTTCTGGAACACGGAAGAATTATAGAGAGGGGAACGCATGAGGACCTCATCAAGTTAAAGGGAACATACTATCAGTTATATACCGGGAAACTGGAACTTTCATAATATAGTTGGGGACGTAGTGAAATTCAATTTTGCTACGTCCCCAATTGCGTTTAAGGGTGTCCCTTTTTGCACATACCCCTGTCCCTTTTTGCGCTATAGTTTTGAGCTTAATAGTGAAAAAGATACTATTTTGCGCTGTTTTAGTGGATTTTTAACATGAGAATTTGGGTGATTTGTAATAAAGAATTGTTTGGAAAACAGTTACTCCGTTAAAAGAAAAGTGCAAAACCGCGAATTTATGCGGATTATGTGAAATGAGAGCAACATCGAAGAAAAAAATTGTCAAAAAGGGACAGGGGTATCTGCAGAAAGGGACAGGGGGTAAATCATTTGGGGACGTAGTAAAGTTGAATTTTACTACGTCCCCAAATTATATTTCCAGTTCATCCGCATTCGGGATATAAACCTGTGTATACAGAATCACCAGATCGCCCTCCCTCAGAATCATATTTCCATTTGGAATCATGACCCGTTCTTTTCGTTTCACCAGAACGATCACAGTATGTCTTGAGATATCCAGTTCCCGGATCCGGTGGCCGATCCATGGATGGTTCTTCTGCAGGGTGATTTCTTTGAGGCGGATGTGCTCTTTGTCCTGGAAGGACTCCGCGGCAAGGACCAGAACATCTCCGGCGTGCAGAACCAGATTTCCGCGGGGAACAAGGATCTTGTGATTGCGCTGAATGACAGCGACAATGACACGCTCAGGCAGGTGGAGCTGGGAGATCTTTTTGTCAGTCCAGGTATCGCGTTCTGTGAGCTGAATTTTAATAAAATGTACATCTTCTTCCTGTCCGTACTCGCTCATCCGCTTGATCCGGGAATACTGATCTACGAACCCCGCGGAAATAATACCGGTCGGGATGGCGACCATGCCCACGCCGAGGAATGTGATAAAGATGCCGAACAGCTTGCCCAGCGGCGTGATGGGATAGATGTCTCCGTATCCGACGGTCAGCAGAGTGGAAGCGGCCCACCAGATCCCTGAAAATGCATTTTCAAATATGTCAGGCTGCGCATCGTGCTCCAGGCTGTACATGCACAGGCTTGCCGCCAGCATAAGGATCAGAATGATGAACACCGAAGATAAGAGCTGCTGTTTCTTGCCGCGGATTACATCGGTAATCAGTTTGAACGAATCATAATAAGCGTTGATCCGGAACAGGCGGAATACCCGCATGATCCGGAGCATCCGGAAAGCGACTGCGCCCGAAGGAAAGAAGATGGGCAGGTAGTAGGGCAGGAAGGACAGCAGGTCCATAATTCCGGTAAAAGAACAGATATATTTCAGCGCTGCGCGGGGCGGGTTCATCTCAGGATACATATGTCTGGAAGTCCACAGCCTCAGCAGATAGTCAACAAGGAAGGAGGCTACCGTGATCTGTTCGATCAGAATCAGGGTATCCCCGTATCGTTCCCGGTAAGATTCGTAGGTAAAAAGAATGCTGACTGTAAGGTTGAGAATGATACAGAACATGTATATGGCGTCGTAGATGCGTCCGGCGCGGTCGAAACCGGTTCTTACTTCTATGATCTCGTAAACGCGATAACGGAACTGCTCTCTTCTTCTGTTCATTGCAATGCTTCCCCCTGCAGGTATTTTCCGTAATGTAACAGCTCAGCTCATGGAACTGTTACCATCATTGTACTATACATTCCCGAATTTATCTATTATAATAAAGCAGAGAAAAAGATCACGGCTGCGGTCCGCGTGATATGCGTCAGGAACTGCGGCTGACCACAGAAACGGAGAGAAATACGTATGATAACAGTAAAAGAATACAGAGGACACATCCGAAACTGGGAAGAGCTTTGTGAGAGACTGGAGCTCCCCCTTGATTTATCCAGAGAAGAGAGAGAGGAGCGGATTCTGGTCCGTGCTTATGAGACGTGGGGGCACGAGATGGCGGACCACATGCACGGTATGTTCGCGTTTGCGCTGTGGGACGACGAGGAGAAAGAGCTGTTCTGCCTGCGCGATCAGTTCGGGACAAAGCCTTTCTATTACTATGAGACAGAGGACGGCGATCTGCTGTACGGCACCACGATCCGGCAGATTATGGAGCAGCCGGGATTTAAAAAGGAGCTGAACGAGGAGATGCTTCAGCTGTACCTGAGCCTGACCTATGTGCCGGGTGAAGATACATTTTTCAGAGGCGTAAAGAAACTGATGCCGGGCCGCTATCTGACATGGAAAGACGGACGGCTTAAGATTACACGTTACTGGACGCCGACGTTCCACCCGGATGAGACAAAATCACTGGAAGAGTGGGCGGATGAGATTCACAATACATTAAAGGAAATCATGCCGGAGGTTAAGACGCCGGATGAGACTGCCGAGTCTTTCCTGTCAGGCGGTGTGGATTCCTCCTATGTGCTGGCAATGTCAGATGCGGAAGTGTCAGATTCCTGCGGTTACGAGGAAGAGCGTTTTGACGAGTCGGTTCTGGCGAAACAGACGGCAGATCTGCTGGGCAGAAAGAACAGCAGATGTCTGACTACACCGGAACAGTATTTCGAGATCGTGCCATATGTGATGTACAATATGGAACTGCCGCTGGGCGACGCGTCTGCAATTGTGTTTGCCATCGCGTGCCGTGAGACAGCCAAACACACGAAACTGTGCTACTCCGGCGAAGGAGCGGATGAGTTCTTTGGCGGATACAACATGTACCGCAATGCAGAGCGCTACGGGGAAAATCTGAAGAACTTCTATGTGGGCAATACCAATATCATGAAGGAAGATGAAAAGCAGCGCATCCTGAAGAAATATGATCCTGATGTACTGCCGATCGAAGTCGCGCGCGGGATTTATGAGGAGACAGAAGGTCTTGATCCTCTTTCCATTATGTCTGATGTGGATATCCAGATCTGGCTGGAAGGCGATATCTATCTGAATGTGGATAAAATGAGCCTGGCAGCGGGGCTCGAGATACGGATGCCGCTGACAGACCGAAGAATCTTTGATATCGCGTCAAGGCTTCCGTCCAGATATAAGGTGAATGAGGAACAGAATAAGGTGGCGTTCCGGACGGCGGCGGCGAAGGTCCTTCCGGAAGAGATTGCTTTCCGTAAGAAGCTGGGCTTCATCGTGCCGATTCGCATCTGGATGGCGGACGAACGTTACAACGGCGATGTGCGCAGGCTTTTTGCGAGTGATATCGCGGAGAAATTCTTCAAGACAGATGAGATCCAGGCGATCTTTGACGATTATGTGGGAGGCAATTCGGATAACTGGAGAAAAGTGTGGACAATCTATACCTTCCTTGTATGGTATGAAGAATATTTTGTAAAAAGATAGGCGGAACAGTTGAACAGAAGAAAAGGGCGCTTTCCCTCTCCCCGGCAGTCAGTGCCGCGGGATGGAAAGGCGCCCTTTTTATATGTCGCAAGTCCGGTGCTGTGTGTCCGGTGAAAATTACTGAAGTTTTTCGCCTGTCAGCATTTCATATCCCTGAAGGTATTTGTCGATTGTCTTCTGTACGATGTCTTCCGGAAGTGTCCAGTCATTGTCCGGGTTGGCTTTCAGCCAGTCGCGGGCAAACTGTTTGTCAAATGACGGCTGTCCGTGTCCCGGCTCGTATCCGTCTGCCGGCCAGAAACGGGAGCTGTCCGGTGTGAGCATCTCGTCTCCGAGAACGATGTTGCCGTTCTCATCCAGACCGAACTCGAATTTTGTATCTGCAATGATGATACCGCGTGTCAGCGCGTAGTCAGCGCATTTTTTATAGAGAGCGATGGTGTAGTCGCGGAGTTTGGAGGCATATTCCTCGCCTTTGCCCGGGAATGCTTTCTCCAGGTGCTCGATGCTCTGCTCATAGGAAATATTCTCATCATGATCACCGATCTCGGCTTTGGTAGAAGGTGTGTAGATCGGCTCAGGCAGTTTGTCGGACTCTTTCAGCCCTTCCGGCAGTGTGATGCCGCATACTGTGCCGTCTTTCTGGTAGCTTGCCCAGCCGCTTCCTGTGATGTAGCCGCGTACGATACATTCGATCGGGAGCATCTCAAGTTTCTTGCACATCATACTGTTGCCGTCGAACTGCGGCTGACGGAAGAACTCAGGCATATCATTTACATCTGTTGATATCATATGGTTCGGCAGAATATCCTCAGTCATGTTAAACCAGAATTTGGACATCTGAGTAAGGACAGCGCCTTTCTTTGTGATCTTGTTTTTCAGAATAACGTCGAAACAGCTGATGCGGTCGGTTGCCACAAGGATCAGGCTGTCGCCATTGTCATAAATCTCACGGACTTTTCCTTCTTTGATTGGTTTCATCTTCATACCTCATCTCTTTCTAAGTATAAGTAGTTCCTATAATAGAATAGGCATAATTGAAAAAAAATACAATAGTTTTTTGGCTGTTCACTTCTATGGATTTCTTATAGATATTTATAAATTCCTGCGGAGAAAATAAAGAGTGTGATATAATAACGGAAACGGTTTGAGAACCTGAAGTGACAGGCGTTGAGTCGGGAGGATGTTTTTATGGAGCTGCTGCATACGGATACGCTGGAGGAAGCGAGGAGAAAACTGGAAGAACAAAGTCAGGGGCTGGCACCCGGCGTTGTGGAGATCGGGCGTGCGGAAGCGCTGGGATGTATCTGCGCGGAGGATGTTGTGTCGGAGGAAAATGTACCGCCGTTTCCGCGTTCTACGATGGATGGATACGCCATCAAAGCAGCGGACAGCTATGGAACCGGTGAGTCGTCCCCGGGCTATTACCGGGTGATCGGACACGTGCATATTGAAGAAGAAGCGAAGATGACCGTGGAAGCCGGTGAAGCTGTGCGTGTTCAGACCGGCTCCATGATTCCCCGGGGCACGGACGCTGTGCTTATGAAGGAATACGCGGAAGAATATGTTCCGGGTAAGCTGGCAGGATACCGGGCGGTGAGCGAGGGAGAAAATATCATCCGCGCCGGGGAGGATATCCGGGCGGGCGGCTGTGTCATTTACCGGGGAAAGAAGATCGGACCTGCGGATATCGGTGTGATGGCAGCGCTTGGAATTCAGAAGATCCGCGTCTGCCGGGCGCCGATTGTGACTGTGATCTCTACAGGGGATGAACTGGCAGGAGCAGAGGAGAAGCTGATGGCGGGGAAGATCCGGGATATCAATACGGAGGTGCTGGCGGCGGAAGCGGAAGCCTGCGGGATGGCAGTGCGGAAGACATGCCGGGTTCCGGATGACAGGGAAGAGATCAGAAATGCTGTGGAAGAGGCGCTTGACAAAAGCGACGTCATCCTTCTCTCCGGCGGAAGTTCCAAGGGGGAGAAAGATTATACGAAACAGGTTTTCGAGGAGATATCGCACAATGTGTTTACCCATGGAATTGCCATCAAGCCGGGGAAACCGACTCTGCTTGCTTTTGATCCGGCAAGCGGCACGATACTGGCAGGGCTTCCGGGGCATCCCATGGCAGCGGCGCTGATTTTCCGGCTGGTGATCAGGGACTGGTATCTGAAGCGCTGCGGCGCGGCGCGCCCTCTGCCCTGCCCGGCGGTGATGGCGGAGAATGTGTCCAGCAATCACGGAAGAGTGAGCTGTCTGCCGGTGAAGCTGCGGATGGTTAAAAAAACGGAAGGAAGCGGCACAGTTACAGTAGAAGCAGTGCCGGTTCACGCAAAATCAGGGAGCATCTTCGCGCTGGCGTCCGCGGACGGATATGTGATGATTGACAGAAACAGAGAAGGACTGAAAAAGGGAGAACAGGTACTGGTAGAACGACTGGACTGAGGTGATGGAGATGAAGAGAAATCTGTATCTGAATATAAAGGAAAAAGAAGCGGCAAGGCAGGAGTATCTGGATGCATTTGCGGAAGTAAGGCCTTCGGCAGAGAAGATCGCTGTGTCGGAGAGCCTGGGGCGGACGACAGCGGAGGCAGTGTATGCCGTCTGTTCCAGCCCGGCTTATAATTCCTGTGCCATGGACGGGATCGCCGTGATCAGTTCCCATACGAAGGGGGCGTCGGAGGATCATCCTCTTACGCTGGAAGCGGGGAAAGACTATGTTGAGGCGGATACAGGAGATATGCTTCCGGCGCCGTATGACGCGGTGATTATGGCGGAAGACCTGATAGAGACAGAAGCAGAAGGAAGCTACCGGATCATTGCGCCGACGCATCCTCTGGCACATGTCCGCCCGGCGGGGGAAGATATTGTGGCGGGAGAGATGGTGCTGCCATCCGGCCACAGGATCCGGGCTGTGGATCTCTCCGCGCTCCTTGCCGCCGGGGTAAGAGAGATTCCGGTGGTGAGAAAACCGATAGTCGGGATCATCCCCACCGGAGATGAGATGATGGACTGTTTCACGGCGGGAGATATCCCGGACGGCAGAATCCCGGAGACGAATTCCTGGATGTTTTTAAACCTGGTCAGAGAGAACGGGGGCGAAGGAAAGCGCTGGCCGATTGTACCGGATGACCCGAAACGTCTGGGTGATGCGGTGAAAGAGGCGCTGGCGCTGTGCGACATCGTAATTGTCAATGCAGGGTCAAGCGCCGGGAGGGACGACTATACGGTTCATGTGCTGCGGGAACTGGGCGAGGTGCTTGTGCATGGCGTGGCAGTGAAACCGGGAAAACCGGTGATCCTCGGAAAGGCCGGCGGCAAGCCGGTGATCGGCCTGCCCGGCTATCCGGTATCTGCCTATCTGACATTTATGGAATTCGTGGTTCCGGTAATGAAACTGTTTCTGAAAAATGCCGGAAATGTCATTGCTCAGAGCACAAATCCAGCAGGCAAAGTGATCAGGGCAAAACTGTCAAAGACTCTGATGTCCAGCCTGAAGTACGAGGAGTATGTGCGGGTGAAGCTGGGAATGGTGGAAGGAGAGATGATTGCCTCGCCGCTTGAGCGGGGAGCAGGCGCCTCCATGTCTCTTGTGAAAGCGGACGGGTTCTGCGTTATCCCGCGCAGCAGTGAGGGGATTGCGGCTCACGAAGAGGTGGAGGTCCGCGCGCTCCGGCCTCTGGAACAGATCGAGAAGACTCTGGTTGTGATTGGAAGTCATGACATTATTCTTGATGTAATCAATGACATGATGCTGGAGCGGCAGACCGGGATGAGCCTGTCCTCTACCCATGTGGGCTCCCTGTCCGGTCTGATCGCGCTCCGGAAGCGGGAAGCTCATCTGGCGCCGTCCCACCTTCTCTGTGAGGAAGACGGAAGTTACAACACCGCAGTGGTTCGGGAAATGTTCCCGGAAGGCGAGATGGCCATTATCAAAGGAGTGCGCCGCCGTCAGGGCTTCCTTGTGAAAAAGGGAAATCCGAAAGGAATCCGTCAGATCACGGATATCACGCCGGATGTGAGGTATATCAACCGGCAGAAGGGAGCCGGAACCAGGGTGCTTTTTGACTATCTGCTGAGGAAGAACGGAATGAAGCCGGAGGAGATAACCGGCTATGAAAATGAGGCGGCGACTCACATGAGCGTGGCAGTCGCGGTGCAGAAGAACAATGCGGATACGGGAATGGGGATCTATTCCTGCGCGAAAGTGCTCGGTCTTGATTTTGTGGATGTGTCTTTTGAGGAATACGATTTTGTTACATGGAAAACCTGTCTGGAACTTCCGTATATAAAGGAGTTCCTGAAGGTGATCAGAAGCAGTGAATTCCGCGCGAGACTGGAAGCGCTCGGCGGCTATACCTGCGAGGAGACAGGGGAGGTGCGCTTTGTTTGAGAAAAATCTGGAATTTCTGACCCGGGAAGAAGCGGCGAAGATCCGGGGAACAAAAGCGGCGGTAATCGGGCTGGGAGCGCTGGGACAGATGGCCGCTCATCTTCTGGTGAGAAGCGGTTTCGAGCATCTGGTTCTGGCGGACGGAGACCGGATGTCTGCAAGTAATTTCAACCGGCAGCTCTATGCGGATATCCTGACCCTGTACCGCCCGAAGACCGAGGTAGTCTGTGAGCGTCTGGGGGATATCAGCCCCCGGCTGAAACTGGAAGCATATCCGGTATATCTCGACCGGACAAACGGACCGGACATAGTCGGGGACGCAGATCTGATTCTGGACTGCGTGGATCAGATCAAAACAAAACTGTATCTGGAAGAACTGGCCGAGGAGAAAGGCATTCCGCTGATTCACGGCGCAGTCAACGGGTGGACGGGACAAGCTGCCGTGATCTTTCCCGGCGAGAGAGTCCTTTCTGCTGTGTACGCAAACAGCGCGGAACAAAAAGAGTCGGCACTGATGATTACGGTAAACGTTATAGCGTCCGTGCAGGCTGCGGAAGCGGTGAAATACGCCTGCGGGAGAACGAGCCGGCTTCGGGGAAGGCTGCTGTGTGTGGATCTTCTGAATGGAGAGGCGGATGATTTTGCGGTTAAAACGGATGAACTGTCGCTTCTGAAACGGTAAAATGGCGATTCTCCGCCCTTGTCCCCCTGGCCGCCTTCTGATATAATTTTCTGAAAGACAAAAGCAGGAGAAAAGGAGAAGAGAGATTATGAAAAACTGGAAACTGATGTGCCTGATTCTGGGAGTCGGTCTGCTCTGCGGCTGCTCTTCGGGGGAGAACGCCAACGATGCCGGCGATTCGGCTGACGGGGCTTCCGGCGGGAAGGAAGATATTATTTTGGCTACAACCACAAGTACGCAGGACAGCGGGCTTCTGGATGTGATTCTGCCTGTTTTTGAAGAGGAGTCCGGATATACAGTCAGCGTGGTTTCCGTGGGGTCAGGAGAGGCAATGACCATGGGAGAGAACGGAGAGGCGGATGTCCTGCTGGTGCATTCTCCTGTAGCGGAAGAGAAATTTGTGGAGGAAGGACACGCGGATGAGGACGGAAGGATGGATGTAATGTACAACGATTTCGTCCTGATCGGTCCGAAAGATGACCCGGCGGGAATCAGCGCGGAATACCCGGCGGACGCGGTTGCCGCGTTCCGGACGATTGCGGATACACAGACAGAGTTTATTTCCAGGAGTGACGAGTCCGGCACTCATAAGAAAGAACTGGAGATCTGGGACGCATGCGGCATTACACCGGAAGGCAGCTGGTATGTGGAAGCGGGAACAGGTATGGGCGCTGTGCTGGAGATGGCGAATGAAGAACTGGCATATACCCTTTCTGACCGGGCGACCTGGCTGAATCTGGAGCTGGATGAGGATCTGACAATCGTGTGCGAGAATGATGAGAGCGGCATCCTTTACAACCAGTATGGCGTGATTTGCGTTAATCCGGATAAGAATGAACAGATCAACCATGAGGGTGCGAAGGCGTTCCAGCAGTGGATTGTTTCCGACGAAGGACAGGAACTGATTGGCGAATACGGGGTGGAAGAGTACGGAAAGGCTCTGTTTACGCCCAATGCTTTGCAGGAATAACGGATTATGGATATTATTGTCGAGGGATTTTCCGAAGCACTCCGTTTGATCATATCACTTGACAGTGAAGTGTTTGAAGTAGTGAGAACCTCTCTGTATGTGACTTTTGTTTCGCTGGTGATCGCAGGTGCGGCAGGGATTCCGGCAGGGCTTCTGACTGCAGGGCATGAGTTTCGGCTGAAAGGTCTTCTGACACGCGTGATTTATACTCTTATGGGGATGCCGCCGGTACTTTGCGGACTGGTAGTGTATGTGGTGTTTATGCGCAGGGGGCTGCTGGGAAGTCTGAGCCTGAACTATACGACAACAGTGATGGTGATTGCTCAGATACTTTTGATTTTTCCGATTATTATGGGGATTACAATCGGTGCAGCCAGAGAGCGGCAGGGAGATGTGCGTCGTCTGGCGCGGACGCTGGGGGCCGGAAAATGGCAGACTGGCGTCCTCCTGCTTTTTGAACTGAGAGCCGGGCTGGTGACAGCTGTTGTCTCAGGTTTTTCCAGAGGAATCTCGGAAGTCGGAGCAGTGATGATCGTGGGCGGAAACATCGAGGGGAGGACCCGCACCATGACGACTTACATCTCCCAGTTAAAGGGAATGGGCGAGTTTGAGCGGGCGGTGGCAGTCGGGATTATTCTGCTGATTCTCTCCTTCGCTGTGAACTCTGTACTCTATCATTTCCAGAAAACAGATGGAGTGTTTTGACCAGAAAGCAGAAGAAAAATCGGAGGACAGCGTCAGCGTATGAAAATCGATATAACCGGGCTGAAAAAAACATATGGGAACAGAACTGTTCTGGAAATCGGAGCTCTGCACATTCCATCGGGAAAAATCACAGCTGTGGTGGGACCAAACGGAGCAGGAAAGACAACGCTTCTCAATCTTGTGGCAGGGTTGGTGGAGAGCGACTGCGGTCATATTCTGTACAATGGAGAGAAAAACATACCATTTCAGCGGATGACCATGGTGTTTCAGAAGCCCTGCATGATCTCTTCTACAGTGAGGAAGAATATCGCATGGCCGCTGAAGATCAGAGGGGTCGCCAGGGCGGAAGCAGCGGCGGAAGTGGAGCGGCTTGCGGAGAAGCTGGGACTGACCTCATTTCTGGACAGAAGAGCGGACAGGCTGTCTGCCGGAGAGATGGAAAAGACAGCGCTTGCACGCGCGTTATCTTTTGATCCGGATCTGCTGCTTCTGGATGAGCCGGGGGCGAATATGGATCCACATGCTCTGATCGAAATGGAAGCGATGCTCCGGCGGCTGCCGGCGGCGCGGCAGAAGACGGTTCTGCTTGTCACCCACAACCTGGCACAGGCGGCGCGGCTGGCGGATGATGTTCTGTTTCTGAATGAGGGACGGGCAGCGGAATACTGTGGGGTGAAAGAGTTTTTCGAATGCCCGGTCCGGGAAGAGACGAAACGGTTTTTGGAGATTGAGTGGAGGTGAGGAGATTGTCCAGCAAATACGGCGGTTACATGGGAAAAGTGTTAAAGATTAATCTGACCACGCAGGAGGCGTCGGAGTATCCTTTTTCCGATGAAGAAAGAGAACTTTATATTGGCGGCAAGATGATGGCGGCGAAGATCCTCGGAGATCATCTGACCGGGGCGGAGAAAGCGTTTTCAGAGGAAAATCTCCTGGTCATTACAACCGGACCGCTGACCGGTTCCGGCGCGCCCAGCTCCAGCCGGTTCAACATATCCACGCTGTCTCCGCAGACAGGATATATCACATCCTCCAATTGCGGAGGGCATTTCGGATATTACCTGAAAAAAGCGGGGCTGGATGCGCTGATTCTGACGGGGAGATGCGAAAAACCAAGCTGGATTGAGATTCAGAATGAGAAAGTGGTTTTTCATGACGCGGAGGATATCTGGGGCATGAAGACGTCTGAGACGCAGGCGGCTCTGGATGATAAGATGCGGATGAAGAACGGCAGAGTAAAGAAAAACGGCAAGATCTGCATCGGACCGGCGGGGGAGAACCTGGTACTCTATTCCTGCATCGTTTCGAACGAGCGGGTTTCGGGCCGGGGAGGTACCGGAGCGGTTATGGGCTGGATGCGGCTTAAGGCGGTCTGCGCAGGCGGAAATAAGGAAGTACCGGTTTATGACAAAGAAAAGATGGTGAAGCATACGCAGAAATGGTTCCGCTATCTGAGAAATCACCCGCTGACCGGAAACCAGCTTCCGAAACTGGGGACAGCGGGGCTGGTCAGCGCCATGCAGATGAAACATATCCTGTCTACGAAGAATTACACATATGGTCAGTATGATGAGTTTGAGAAGGTAAGCGGCGAAGAGCTGGCGGAAAAGTACAATATCGTCAACAAAGGATGTCTCACCTGTCCGATCCGGTGCGCCCGTACGGTGGAAGTTGCCGGGCAGCAGGTAAAGGGGCCGGAGCTGGAGACGCTGGTGCTTCTGGGAGGAGGAATTCTGAATAACGATCTTCCTTCCATATTAAAATGGAACTATGAGCTGGATGAACTGGGGATGGATACCATCTCCTGCGCCAATACGATTTCCTACGCAATGGAGGCGAACGAGAGAGGTCTGTGGGACAACGGGCTGCATTTTTCAGGCACGGAAGAACTGTCCGGGATCTTTGAGGATATCGCGTACCGCCGGGGCATCGGAGATGAGCTGGCGCTGGGGAGCAGACGGCTTTCCGAAAAATACGGGGGAAAGGAATTTGCCATTCACGCGAAAGGAATGGAACTGGCTGCCTATGAGCCGCGAAAGGCAGTAGGGCTTGGTCTTGGATACGCGACCAGCAACCGGGGCGGATGCCATCTGAATGGCGGTTATCTGGTGATTCTGGAAGGTCTGGGACTGTCCATCGATCAGACGACGTACCATGGAAAAGCAGATCTGACCATGCTGTTTCAGGATCTGATGGAGATGATATCAGCTGCCGGCCAGTGTCTGTTCACAAGCTACGCGTTCTTCCCTACGCCGCTGATGAATCATCCGAACGCCTGGTATACGAAGATGATCAATAAAGTGCTGCCATACTGCGGGGCGGTGGTCCGCCTGATCAACAAATACCCGGAGATCGCCCATATGCATCTGCCGGTATTCCATCACACGAAGGGATTCGAGTACACAACCGGGATGAAGATGAAGTTCGGCGATTATATCCGCTGCGGTGAGCGGGGATATAACCTGGAGCGTGAGATTAACCGCAGGTTCGGTGTGGATGCCAATAAGGATGCACTGCCGAAGAAACTGACGCAGACTCTGCAGGATCCAAAGGATCCGGACTCCAGGGTACCGCTGGAGAAGCTGAAGAAAGTATACTATCATGCCAGGGGATGGGACAGGAACGGGCTTCCCACCGAGAAGACGCTGAGGAAGCTGAAGATTCTGGACGATACCCGGCGTACAGCAGACATGGGATAAAACCGGATGTAAGGATTAAGGACAATCCGGATGTGAGAAGACGCGGAATCGGAGGTGGATGATGGTTCAGGTGAAAATATATGGCGTTGCGCGGCTGAAAGCAGGCGTGGGGACATTCGAGAGGGACGCCTCGACAGCGGATGAACTGCTGGGGATGATTCCGAATATAACGAAAAAAGAAGCAAAAGATCTGGTTCTTCTGGTAAATGGAAAACCGGCAGGCAGACATACCCGGCTCAAAGACGGAGATGAGGTCGTTCTGCTGGCTCCGGCGGGAGGTGGCTGACAATGAAAAAAGTAAAACAGGTACCGTATATAAATGAACAGACATGCGCGGGATGTTCGGTGTGTGTGGTGAACTGCCCGATGGACTGCATTCAGATCGAAGAACCGAAATATCACGGGGATATTCATACGATCGCAAAGGCAGACTGGACGAAATGCATCGGATGCGGGATCTGCGCAGGAGTCTGTCCTGTTCGGGCGATCCGGATGAGCAGACTGGGGAAAGGGGAGAATGAATTGAAGACAAAATGGAATATAAAAAAAGTGTACTGCAGAGGATTTCAGTATGCAATGAAGGCAGGCATGTACGTGCTTCCGTGGAGGGTGCCGAAACTCATGCAGGGAGCCGGCGCGGTGAAAAAGCTTCCCGCCGCCGTGAAAAGACGCGGGTTCAGAAAAGTACTGGTAGTGACAGATTCAACTCTGATGGGGCTTCATCTTCCGGATGGGATGCTGGACGCCATGAAAGAAGAACAGCTGGATTATGTGATTTTTGACGGCGTGGGTCCGAATCCCACAGATGAAAATGTGGAGGAAGGAGTCCGGATCTTCCGGGAGAACGGGTGCGACTGCATGATCGCCTTCGGCGGCGGATCTCCGATGGACTGTGCGAAAGCGATCGGCGCCAGAATCGCCAGGCCGGGGAAGAAGGTGCGTCAGCTTCAGGGGCTGTTCCATATCCTGAAGCCCATACCGATTATCTTCGCTGTTCCGACTACGGCGGGAACCGGATCGGAGACAACGATTGCGGCGGTTATTACAGAGGCGGCGACCCACCACAAAGCGTCTATCAACGACCTGTGTCTGATGCCGAAGTTCGCGGTGCTGGATCCGGAACTGACAAAAGGACTTCCGCCGAAAGTGACGGCTACAACCGGAATGGACGCCCTCTGCCATGCAGTAGAGGCATATACAAACAATACATACAACAGCAGACTGGAGAAAGAAATGTGCCGGAAAGCGGTTCGGCTCATTCATGATAATCTCCTGAAAGTATATGAAAACGGGGATGATCTGGACGCGCGGCAGAAGATGCAGCAGGCGGCATTTTACGGCGGCCGGGCATTTACAAGAGGGTCGGTGGGGTATGTGCACGCGATCGGCCATACACTGGGCGGACTTTACGGTACGCCCCATGGGCTTGCCATGTCCATTCTGCTTCCCCATGTTCTGCGGGCGTTCGGAGAAGCTGCATGGGAGAAGCTTGCGGAATTAAGCGATGTCTGTTCTCTGACTAAGGCAGACGAACCTGTTCCGACAAAAGCGGAAGCATTTATCACATGGATAGAGGAACTCAAGGAGAAAATGAATATTCCCGAGTATCCGGACATGATCCGGGAGGAAGATATTGATCAGATCGTGGAGTGGGCGGAGAAAGAAGGAAATCCTCTCTATCCTGTCCCGGTAGTATGGAGCAGAAAAGAGCTGAAAGAATTCATCAGAACATTAAGACCGGAGGAAAATGAATGATTATAGATACGCACGCGCATTATGATGATGAGCAGTTTGACGGGGACAGAGAAGAACTGCTCGGCAGTATGGAGGCGGGTGGAGTCGGCCTGATTGTAAATGCGGGCTCCACCCTGGAATCCTGGAGCAGAATCGTGGAACTGACAGAGAAGTACCCGTTTCTCTATGGGGCCATCGGGATCCATCCGGATGAAGCGGGCAGCTTAAGTGAAGAACGGATGCGGGAGATGGAAGAACTTCTCGACCGGGATAAGATCGTGGCAGTGGGAGAGATCGGGCTTGACTATTACTGGGATAAGGAGAATCACGACATCCAGAAAAAGTGGTTCATCCGTCAGCTTGAGACTGCCCGGAAGAAAGACATGCCGGTGATCATACACAGCCGGGAGGCCGCGGCAGATACCATGGAGATCATGAAAACGTACGCGGCCGGGATGCGGGCGGTCATCCACTGCTATTCCTATTCCCCTGAGATGGCGAAGGAATATGTGAAGATGGGGTATTATATCGGCGTGGGCGGCGTGGTCACATTTAAGAATGCAAAGAAACTCAAACAGGTCGTTGAGGAGCTTCCGCTGGAGTCCATTGTGCTGGAGACAGACTGCCCATATCTGGCGCCCGAGCCGTTCCGCGGAAAGAGGAACAGCTCTCTTTATCTTCCCTATGTGGCTGAAAAGATCGCGGAGATCAAAGGTCTGTCCGCGGAAGAGGTTGTGCGTCAGACTGAGGAAAACAGCAGGCAGCTGTATCGCCTTTGAGAGGAGAATTATCTGAGACGAGACTTATTTGAGAGGAGACATACATGAAAGAACCTACACTTGGCAATCCGCAGAATACCATCGCGGTGCTTCAGAAATATCATTTTGTATTCCAGAAAAAGTTCGGCCAGAACTTCCTGATCGATACGCATGTTCTGGATAAGATCATCCGCGCCGCGGAAATCGGAAGCGACGACTGTGTACTGGAGATCGGACCGGGAATCGGAACCATGACACAGTACCTTGCCTGCGCGGCGAAGAAGGTCATTGCCGTAGAGATTGACCGCGCGCTGATCCCGATTCTTGAGGACACGCTGGACGGTTTTGACAACGTGCGCGTCATCAATGAAGATGTGCTGAAAGTGGACATCGCGGAACTGGCGGAGAAGGAAAACGGCGGAAAACCGATCAAAGTGGTTGCGAATCTCCCATATTATATAACCACGCCGATTATCATGGGACTGTTCGAGAACCATGTGCCGCTGAAGAGCATTACGGTTATGGTGCAGAAAGAGGTGGCGGACCGGATGCAGGTCGGACCGGGAACAAAAGACTACGGCGCCCTCTCTCTGGCGGTGCAGTATTATGCCAAACCGTATATCGTGGCAAATGTGCCGCCGAACTGCTTTATGCCCCGGCCGAAGGTGGGATCCGCAGTGATCCGTCTGGAGCGTTACGAGGAGCCGCCGGTTGCGGTAAAGGATGAGAAACTGATGTTCCGGATTATCCGCGCTTCCTTCAATCAGAGGAGAAAAACACTGGTAAACGGGCTGAAAAACTCTCCGGAACTGGATTACACGAAGGAGGAGATCGAAGAAGCTGTCGAAAAACTGGGCAGGGGAATCAGTGTCCGCGGAGAGGCTCTGACCCTGAAAGAATTCGCAAAACTGGCCGATATTCTTCTCAAAATCAGATGATTTTATGCAATATTAACATAAAACTGACATTGTGAGACGGTCAGTTCATAAATTTTTAATAGACAGTTAATTGTATAAAATCTCTATTTTTAGTATAATAAAAAGGTCATACAGAAATAGAGATTGAAGAAGAGAGAAGGAGGAGACGCTTATGGCCAAGGACATTGACAGCATTTTTTTCGATATTACTCCACAGATTGAAGAACTAGCTCTCAAATGTGAAACGAACAACGCGATTGACAAAGAACTGTATACAAAGTATGAGGTGAAGCGCGGTCTTCGCGATTTAAACGGAAAGGGAGTGCTTGCAGGACTGACGAATGTTTCTGATGTCTGCGCTTCCAAGATTGTTGACGGAAAGTCAGTTCCGTGCGAAGGAAACCTTTATTACCGCGGTTATAATATCAAAGATCTTGTCAAAGGATTTCTGGATGCAAAACATCCCGGTTTTGAAGAAACGGCATATCTGTTGCTTTTCGGGGAACTTCCCAATAAAAAAGAATTAAAAGATTTTCAGAACATGCTCGCGGAACGCCGCATGCTCCCGCCTAATTTTACAAGGGACGTTATCATGAAGGCGCCCAGCCGCGATATGATGAACAGTATTACGAGAAGTATCCTGCAGCTTTATTCTTATGATGCGAAAGCAGATGATACAAGCATTCCGAACGTGCTGCGCCAGTGCCTGAACCTGATCGCGCAGTTCCCGATGCTTATGGTATACGGATATCATGCGTATAATTACAGGAGAGGCGAAGACCTCTATATCTACGCGCCGAAACCGGAGCTCTCAGCTGCGGAGAACATTCTCATGATGCTCAGGGAAGACCGGCAGTATACAGATCTGGAGGCTAAGATCCTCGACATGGCGCTTGTGCTTCATATGGATCACGGCGGCGGAAACAACTCCACATTTACCACGCACGTGGTTACATCTTCCGGAACAGATACATATTCTACAATCGCCGCTGCAATGGCTTCTCTGAAGGGACCGAAGCACGGCGGAGCGAACATCAAGGTAACCCAGATGTTTGATGATATGAAGAAGAATCTGACCGACTGGGAAGATGAAGATCAGATCCGGGCATACCTGGAAGCGCTTCTGGATAAGAAAGCCTTTGACAAAAAGGGCCTGATCTACGGAATGGGACATGCGGTATATTCCATTTCCGATCCGCGTGCGGATATTTTCAAGTCTTTTGTAAAACAGCTTGCACATGAAAAAGGGCACGATGCGGAGTACGCGCTCTATGAGAAAGTAGAGCATATGGCTCCGGAGATCATCGGCGAGAAGCGCCGCATGTATAAGGGAGTTAACGCCAATGTGGACTTCTACAGCGGCCTGGTGTACAGTATGCTGGATATTCCGTCATCACTGTATACGCCGATCTTCGCGGCTGCGCGTATTGTCGGATGGAGCGCCCACAGAATGGAAGAACTTCAAAATGTGGACAAGATCATACGTCCGGCCTACAAGCCGCTGGCACCGTATCGTGACTACATAAATTTGGATGACAGGTAGTGAGAAACATGAGAGATGAGTTTTATTTCCCGTCAAAGGATGGCAATACAGAGATTCATACAATCGAGTGGAAACCCGAGGGTGAAGTGAAGGCTGTCCTGCAGATCAGCCACGGAATGGTGGAATACATCGGACGATATGAGGAATTCGCGCAGTTTCTGTGCGGATACGGCTATTATGTCGTGGGGAATGACCATCTCGGTCATGGCAAATCCATACAGTCCAGATCGGAATATGGATTTTTTAATGAGAAGTACGGAAATGCGTGCGTGCTGGGTGACATGCATACTCTGCGCCAGCGTATCCAGAAGAAATATCCCGATGTGCCCTACTTTATGCTGGGGCACAGCATGGGTTCCTCTCTGCTGAGGCAGTACATTCAGATGTATGGCCACGGGCTGGACGGAGCTGTGCTGATGGGGACGGTGGCGGATCAGAGAAAAGCCCTTCTGCTGCTGGGAAAAAGACTCTGCCGGCTGATGGCGGCTGTGCGTGGGTGGCATTACCGGAGCAAACTGGTAGATCAGATGGCGATCGGAGGATACAATAAGAAATTCAAACCGGCCCATACACGGGCGGACTGGATCACCAGTGACAGAACTCATCTGGAAGCTTATGTATCAGATCCGCTGTGCTCCTTTATGTTTACGGTGAACGCGTATTATAATATGTTCTCCGGCATGATCAGCATGCAGCGGAAAGAAAGCGTCTATATGATTCCAAAGGATCTGCCGATTCTGTTTGTGTCCGGAGCGGATGATCCTGTGGGAGAGTTCGGAAAAGGCGTCCGGAAGATCTATGAGAAGTACAGGGCTGCGGGTATTCACGATGTGATGCTTCGCCTGTATACAGGCGACCGGCATGAGATACTCAATGAGACAGACCGGCAGCAGGTGTATGAAGATCTGCTGGAATGGTTTGAAGAACACAGGACGAAAAAATAAATAAGAAATAAAAACAGACAACGAAAACCCGCCAGCCTTTCGGCTGGCGGGTTTTCGTCGTTTTATTAGTTATCTAAAGGAATGAGAGTAAAGTGTGGCACCATCTCGGTACCTGAACTTTATGAGGGGGGAAAGATAGTTGTTATCGTTTATCAACTATCTGGTATTCAGTATAATGGGAAAATGTGACAAAAATATGAGTGAATTATGAAAGAACACGAAAAATTCTAAACTAACACTAAAATAAATATAAAACAGAAAGAGTTCGGCTATTTATTTATTAGTTTCTCGTCCGAATTGCACCCAATCCACTCCTGAACATCTTCGATGCTGGCTTTTGCTCCCTTGGCGATTGTCTCAATCGATACATTCATTGCGTAAAGTCTTTTTGCAGTTTCTTTTGCTTCGGCGGCACGGCCCTCCTCAATTCCGGCGGTACGGCCCTCCTCGATTCCGGCGGCGCGGCCCTCCTCAATTCCGGCGGCGCGGCCCTCCTCAATTCCGGCGGTACGGCCCTCCTCAATTCCAGCGGCATGGCCGTCTTCCCAGGCGGCTTCCCGTTCCTGCCGCATATGCTTTTCCTGATCGTATTCAAAAATACTCATTTCCTTCGCCTCCGCTTTATGTTTCTTCAGAAATTGGATTTAAAGGTCCGGTTTACAGTTACAGTGGATTCGTTTGCCATAGAAAAGCCTCCTTTTTAATTGTGGTGCAAAGAGGCTGTTTCATCCGATGCTTTTCCACTTAGCCATTGCCTGTCCGCATCTGAAAAACCTCTCTGCTTTTGTTGATTGGGAATAAAAGCATTGAGATTTTCCTGAATGTGATTAGAACTTTTGATGGGCTAATTGCCTTTTGAGAATAAAAACATGCTGGAAATGATTAATGCTTTACGAGTATCTTAGCACAAAAAGGGCTGTAATACCAGAAAAATATGCAGCTATTTAGTTAATCAGGTTCGCTGACTTTTAGAGGCAATATTTCCGAAAACAGGAGAGCATTTTAAGACGTATTCTGCGGAGCCGGAGGGTATGTTCAGGGCTCCGCTCCAGGGCCTAAGTGAATCTAAAAAGTTCCGGGCATGGACTAAATGCAAGGACAGCCGGCGCTCATTATACTTCACAAAAACGAGGAATCAAGGTCGGGTAGTATTTCCTTCGGAAATCTCCACCCTTCCCCTGACTCCTCATTTTTGTTCTGAGACGCTTTCAATAATGCTCCGGGAATAAATACACATTGCCCGTGCAAAACGGCGCGTCTTGAAGACCTTATTATTTGTAAAACCTTCCGGCCGCGCCTTTGTTTTCTTCAGGCTGTTTATTCATTAACTTCCCCTCTGAAGCGACCAGAAAACAGCCCCATTTCAAAATACTTTCTGCGGGGAGGGAGACTGTGGACGGTTGACTTCGGAGGGGGATTAGGCAAACTTGGAGTTCCGGGGAGGGACGTTGAGGCAGGCGGTGAGATTGTTTGAGCGTAGCGAGTTGCTCACCGACTGTCTCTGCTTTTAGTCCGTCCCCGGAACTCCTTAGTTTCCCTTATCCCCTGGAGCGGAAGCCGCCCACAATCCCCCTCCCAGCAGAATACGTCTTGTAAATCCACTCTGTTTTCGTCCGATTTGAAACCGGTAATTATTGATCTAAACAGCGGGACTGTTACATACTTTGCAACCGGCTATGGATTGTGTTATTCTATAAGAGTGTCAACAGGAGTATTTTCTTAAAGAGAGAAGAAGTCAACCGTTCAGCCACGGATCTGTTCACTGGAAAAATCATGCGGCTATGATGTGTTGTTTCCGGGACAGTCATTTGTCTGAACTGTTACAGAAAAATAAGCAGGAGGAGTCAGTGTGAGATTAGATAAATTACTGGAACGTCTGGAGTATAAAGTGGCACAGGGGAGCGACGAGATGGAGGTAACAACCCTTGTCAATGATTCCAGAAAAGTGGAGAAGGGATCTGTTTTTGTCTGCATCAGCGGTGCGGTATCGGACGGACATAAGTACATCCCGGATGTTGTGGAAAAAGGAGCGGCTGCGGTTATTGTGGAGCAGGATGTATCCGTGCCGGAGCATGTGACAGTGATCCGCGTGGAGGATACAAGATATGCGCTTGCTCTTATGTCAGCAGCGTACTTCGGATATCCGGCAGAGAAACTGAAGATTATCGGAATCACCGGGACGAAAGGAAAGACAACTACGACCTATATGATCAAATCGATTCTTGACAGTGTGGGACACAAAGTCGGACTGATCGGAACCATCGAAGCGATTATCGGAGATGAGAAGATCCCGGCAGCGAATACTACGCCTGAGTCATTCACCATTCACCAGTATTTTGCAAAGATGGTGGAAGCAGGATGCGACTGTGTTGTGATGGAAGTGTCTTCCCAGGGGCTGATGCTTCACAGGACAGCGGGAATCCCCTTTGAGATCGGTATATTTACGAATCTGGGGCGTGATCATATCGGTCCGAATGAACACAAGGATTTCGATGATTATAAACGGTGCAAGGGACTTCTGTTCAAACAGTGCCGTCTCGGGATTGCAAATGTGGATGACCAGTATTTCCACGATGTATTTCAGGGGGCAACGTGTAAGGTGGAGACCTTCGGATTCTCAGAGGAAGCGGATCTCAGAGCTCAGGATGTGAAACTGGTATCCAGACCGGGCTATCTTGGAGTTGCCTATCATGTGACTGGACTGATGGATTTCGATGTGGAGATCGATATCCCGGGAACATTCAGCGTCTACAACTCGCTTACCGCAATCTCGGTATGCCGTCATTTCGGCGTGCCGGTTGAGAAGATCCAGGACGCTCTGAAGAAGGCAAAGGTAAAAGGGCGTATCGAGATGATCAAGGTATCTGACGAGTTTACGCTGATGATTGATTATGCGCACAATGCAATGAGTCTTGAAAGTCTGCTGACAACGCTGAAGGAATATCAGCCCAAAAGACTTGTGTGCCTGTTCGGCTGCGGCGGAAACCGTTCAAAGGAGCGGCGCTATGAGATGGGCGAGGTGTCCGGAAGACTTGCTGACCTTACGATTATCACTTCCGATAACCCGCGGTTCGAGGAGCCTCAGGCGATTATCGATGATATCAAAGTCGGAATCGGAAAGACAGATGGAAAATACGTGGAGATCTGCGACCGGAAAGAAGCGATCAAATACGCGATTGGTCACGGACAGCCGGGAGATGTTATCGTACTGGCGGGAAAAGGCCATGAGGATTATCAGGAGATCAGAGGCGTGAAGCATCCGATGGATGAGCGGGTGCTGATCGCGGAAGTGTTAGAGGAGTTAAAAGAAGGAAAATAATCTGGTGTTTGCAGACGTTATTATAGACATTCAAAACGAAAAACTGGACAGAATCTTTCAGTACCGGATTCCGCAGGAGATTGAGAACCGGCTGGAGGCGGGAATGGAAGTGATCGTGCCGTTCGGAAAAGGAAACCGTCAGATGAAAGGCTATGTGACGGGGATATCGGAAACCTGCGATTATGACCTGTCGAAAGTAAAAGACATTATCGCTATCTCTGAGAAAGGCGTGGAGATCGAGGCGAAACTGATCGCTTTGGCTGCCTGGATGAAAGAGAATTACGGCGGTACGATGATCCAGGCGCTTAAAACCGTGCTCCCGATCAGGCAGAAAGAGAACGCGAAGATGAAAAAGCGTCTCCGCCTGCTGCTTGATAAGGAGACGGGAACCCGGCAGCTCCATTATTATCTGGAGAAGAGTCAGAAAGCGCGTGCGAGACTGATGGCAGCCCTTTTAGATGACGAGATACTGGAGTATGAGCTTGTCACGAAGAAGCTGAATATCACGCTGCCGGTGATTCGCGCGCTGGAGGAGCAGGGCGTGCTTGCCATTGAATCAGAGCAGGTGTTCCGAAATCCTGTGAAACAGGAAGAACAGAAGGAGCATTCGATCGAGTACACGCCGGAACAGAGCCGTGTGATTGAAAGCTTCCGGAAAGATTATGCGGAAGGAATCCGGCGGACCTATCTGATTCATGGTGTGACGGGAAGCGGAAAAACAGAAGTCTATATGGAGATGATCCGACAGGCGGTGGATGAAGGGAAACAGGCGATCGTGCTGATCCCGGAAATTGCCCTGACCTATCAGACTGTGATGCGGTTTTACCGCCGTTTCGGGGACCGGGTGTCGATTATGAATTCCCGGCTCTCCGCGGGGGAGAGGTATGACCAGATGATGCGTGCGCGGGCGGGGAAGGTCGATGTGATGATCGGTCCCAGATCCGCGCTGTTTACACCGTTTCCGGATCTGGGGCTGATCGTGATCGATGAGGAGCATGAGCCGACTTATAAAAGCGAGCAGACGCCCCGTTACCATGCCAGGGAGACGGCAATCCGCAGGGCGCAGATGGAGAATGCCAGCGTGGTACTGGGGAGCGCGACCCCTTCCATGGAAGCCATGTACCGTGCGAGGAGGGGAGAATATGTTCTCTTTGAGATGAAGAACCGCTCCCGGATGCAGAGTATGGCGGAAGTATATACGGCAGATATGCGGGAAGAATTAAAGAGTGGCAACCGTTCGATCTTAAGCCGGAAACTGCAGGAACTGATGCAGGAGAGACTGGAGAAAAAAGAACAGACCATGCTGTTTCTGAACCGGCGAGGTTACTCCGGGTTTGTCTCCTGCAGGGAATGCGGTCATGTGATTAAGTGCCCGCACTGCAGTGTGTCCCTGTCCGTACACAGGGACGGGAAGATGCGGTGCCATTACTGCGGGTATGAGCAGCCCAGAGTGGATGCGTGTCCGGAGTGCGGGTCACGGCATATCGGCGAGTTCCGGGCAGGAACCCAGCAGATCGAGGAGATTGTCAGGACAACATTCCCCGGGGCGCGGGTGCTCAGAATGGACATGGATACGACCCGGCAGAAGGACGCCCACGAGAAGATCCTGTCCGCATTTGCCAATGAGGAGGCGGACATCCTTGTGGGAACGCAGATGATCGTAAAGGGGCATGATTTTCCGAACGTGACCCTGGTCGGAGTTCTCGCCGCAGATCTGTCCCTCTATACGGATGATTACCGGTCCGGAGAGCGGACATTTCAGCTGCTGACCCAGGCGGTGGGACGCGCGGGAAGAGGCGAGCGCCGCGGCGAGGCGGTGATCCAGACTTACAGCCCGGATCACTACGCGATTCAGGCGTCGGCGGCTCAGGACTATGAGTCATTCTATCAGGAGGAGATCCGTTACCGGGAGCTGATGGGATATCCGCCGGCAGAAGAACTGCTGGCAGTTCATGTGTCATGCGAGGACGAGGAACTTCTGGAGAGAGGATGCCACTATCTGAAAGAATACATTCTTATGGCGAAAGGCAGACTTGAGGTTCGCGTGATCGGACCGGCGAGCCCGGGCATTGACAAGATTAAAGATGTCTATCGAAGAGTCATATATATGAAAGCTCCGCAATACGATGTTTTAATAAAGATGAAAGACAGGCTGGAGCAGTACATTGAGATTAATTCGGGATTTGACAAGATGAGAATACAGTTTGACTTCAATCCCATGTAGAGCAGACGAAGAAGACAAGGCTGCTTAAAGAAAAAATGACAAAACACAAAAGTGAAAAAGGAGGAAATTATGGCAATCAGAGAAATCAGAGAGATTGGTGACGACATATTGACAAAACAGTGCAAGGATGTTCCGAAGATGACGCTTCGGACAAAGATCCTGATCGGGGATATGCTGGAGACAATGTATGACAAATGCGGAGTCGGCCTTGCGGCGCCTCAGGTTGGAGTGCTCAAGAAGATCGTTGTAATCGATGTGGGTGAAGGCCCGATCGTGCTGATCAACCCGGAGATTATCGGTACAGAAGGCGAGCAGACCGGGGAGGAAGGATGCTTAAGCGTTCCCGGAAAATGGGGAATTGTGACCCGTCCGGAGAAGGTGAAAGTCCGCGCGTACAATCAGGAGATGGAACTCTTTGAGATGGAAGGGGAAGGGCTTCTCGCCCGCGCGTTCTGCCATGAGATCGACCATCTTCACGGAGAACTGTATGTAGATAAAACCCAGGACGGACTCCACGATGTGACTTATGATGATCCAGCGGAGGACGAAGAGGAAGAAACGGAAGAGTAAGAACAGGAGGCGAAGCCGATGAGAGTAATATTTATGGGAACACCGGATTTTTCCGTGGGAACGCTCGAAGCGCTGGTGGAGGCAGGACATGACGTGTGTCTCGCTGTCACACAGCCGGACAAACCAAAGGGCAGAGGGAAAGAGATGCAGTTTACGCCGGTTAAGGAAACAGCGGTCCGGCATAACATTCCGGTGTATCAGCCGAAGAAGATCCGGGATCCCCAGTGCGTGGAAGAACTGGAGAAGTACCATGCGGATGTTATGGTTGTTGTTGCTTTCGGTCAGATCCTTCCGAAATCCATTCTGGAGATGACGCCTTACGGGTGCATTAATGTCCATGCGTCCCTGCTCCCGAAATACCGCGGCGCCGCGCCGATCCAGTGGTCGATCATCGAAGGCGAGACGGTCACGGGAGTGACCACCATGCAGATGGATGAGGGACTCGATACAGGCGATATGATTATGAAAAAAGAAGTGCCCATCACAGAGGATGAGACCGGCGAGTCGCTCCATGACAAGCTGGCGGAAGCAGGGGCGAAGCTCTGTGTGGAGACACTGGCAGCATTGGAGAATAAGACCGCGAAGTTTGAAAAACAGGGAGAGAGCCCGACGGCCTACGCGAAGATGCTGACTAAGGATCTGGGGAACATTAACTGGAACGAGCCGGCAGTGCGGATCGAACGGCTTGTGCGGGGACTGAACTCCTGGCCGAGCGCGTATACGCACTGGAATGGTAAGGTGCTGAAGATCTGGAAAGCGAAAGCGGAAGGAAACGGATCAGGAGAGGCAGCGCCGGGAACGGTGACAGCGGTCGGGAAGACCGATCTTACGGTACAGACCGGGGACGGCGTTCTTCGCGTACTGGAAGTTCAGCTTCCGGGGAAAAAGAGGATGGATACAGGAGCTTTCCTGAGGGGGAACAAGGTGGAGCCCGGCGTCCTGTTTACAGAGGGATAGCAGGACGGATAAGACGGGCCGCCTGATTTCAGGAGGTTGATATCATGTTTTATTACTATTATGACCGGACGTATATTCTTGTGCTGATCGGAGTTCTGATCTGCGTGGCTGCATCAGCCCGCGTGAATCGGACCTTTGACAGGTTCTCCCGGGTGCGGAGCTATTCAGGCATGACAGGAAAAGAGGCTGCGGAGAGAATCCTGAGGAGCAGCGGAATCTATGATGTGCAGGTGATTCATATACCGGGCAATCTGACGGATCACTATAATCCGGGGAAAAAGACACTGGGACTGTCAGATACTGTGTATAACTCTGCGTCCGTGGCAGCCATCGGGGTGGCAGCCCATGAATGCGGGCATGCGGTGCAGCATGCGACAGGATACGCGCCGCTTAAGATCAGGGGCGCTCTTGTTCCGGCGGCGAATTTCGGGTCAATGGCAGCATGGCCGCTGATTCTGATCGGTCTTCTTATGAATGGAGATACGGCGATCCTGTTTATTAATCTGGGGATACTGGTGTTTTCGGCAGCGGTATTGTTTCAGATTGTCACGCTCCCGGTGGAATTCAACGCGTCCAGACGGGCAGTGCGGGTGCTGGAATCATCGGGGATGCTCTATCCTGATGAGGTGGATTCCGTGAAGAAGGTGCTCAGCGCAGCTGCGCTGACCTATGTTGCCAGTGCGGCGTCCATGATTCTGCAGCTTCTGCGTCTCATTATTATAGGAGGAAGAAAAAGGAATGACTAAAGCGGTGAACGAACGGGAAATCGTGCTTGCCATTCTTATGGAAGTGACGGAGAACGGGCAGTACAGCCATATTGTACTGCGGGATGTTCTCTCGAAATATCAGTATCTGGAGAAACGGGAGAGAGCGTTTATCACCAGAGTGACGGAAGGCACGCTGGAGCATATGATTGAGATCGACTATATCCTGAATCAGTTTTCCAAAGTAAAGGTAAAGAAGATGAAGCCGGTGATACGGAATATTCTGCGGAGTGCAGTCTATCAGATCCGTTACATGGACCGGATTCCGGACAGGGCGGTCTGCAGCGAGTCGGTGAAACTGGCGGTGCGCAGAGGTTTTTCAGGACTGAAAGGATATGTAAACGGAGTGCTGCGCAGTATTATCAGAGAAATGGATGACATCAGCTATCCGGAAGAACCCCTCGAATATCTGAGCGTGCGCTATTCCTGTCCCCGGTGGATCATTGATCTGTGGGCTCAGACTTACAGTTACGATGTGATCGAGACGGTGCTGAAAGATTTCCAGGAAGAGAAGCAGGTTACCATCCGCTGCTGTCTGAACCGGATTGAACCGGAGAAGTTAAAAGAACGGCTGGAGCAGGAGGGAGTGACCGTGGAGCGGCATCCGTATCTGCCGTACGCGTTTTGGATCTCCGGATATGATTATCTGGAGGGACTGGAGTCGTTTAGGGAAGGGCTCTTTACTGTCCAGGATATCAGTTCCATGATGGTCGGAGAGATTGCGGATCCGAAGGCGGGAGATTATGTGATCGATGTCTGTGCCGCTCCGGGCGGCAAGGCGCTCCATGCAGCGGAGAAACTGCTGATGGCGGAAAAAGCACTGAAGGCAGAGCCGCAGCCGGAAGTGGAAAACACGCTGGTGGAAGAGAAAGAGACCGGGGCGGAGAAGCAGAGCGGACAGCATGCGGGGCATGTGGAAGCGCGTGATCTGACGGAATCAAAGGTGGCTCTGATCAGGGAAAACATCGAGCGCACCGGTCTTACGAATATTACGGCAGTCTGCCGGGACGCCTCTGTTCCGGATGAGGCGTCTGCCGGACAGGCGGATGTTGTGATTGCAGACCTGCCCTGTTCCGGGCTGGGTGTGTTCGGGAAGAAACCGGATCTGAAATACAAGGCTTCGCCGGAAGGCATCGAAAGCCTGGTGAAACTTCAGCGGCAGATCCTGAGCTGTGCCCGGGCGTATGTGAAGCCGGGCGGAGCTCTCGTATACAGCACATGTACGATCAGCCCGGAGGAAAATGAAGGGAATGTCAGATGGTTTCTGGAGAACTGCCCGGAATTTTCCGTGGATGATATCAGAGAAAAACTTGCTCCTCAGCTGCAGGACAGTGTGGGAGCGGATGGAAGCATCCAGTTCCTGCCGGGGGTACATAGGAGCGATGGATTTTTTATTGCCCGGTTTGTCAGACGGAAATGACGGCGGCATCTGCGGATGCAAAAAGAGAAAAAGAGAGGAAAGGCAGACAGATGAAGAAAGATATCCGTTCCTATGGATACAATGAACTGAAGAAAGAGATGGAAGGGATTGGCGAAAAGCCTTTCCGCGCCGGCCAGATCTATGACTGGCTGCACGTGAAGCTGGCGGATCACTTTGACGAGATGACGAATCTCTCGTTGAGACTGCGGCAGAAACTGGATCAGGAGTATGAAATATCTCCTGTTGTGATGGTGGAACGGCAGATTTCCAAAATCGACGGTACGAACAAATTTCTTTTTCGTCTGCATGACGGAAATATGGTGGAAAGCGTGTTGATGAGGTATAAACACGGGAATTCCGTATGTATTTCATCCCAGGTCGGATGCCGGATGGGGTGTGCGTTCTGCGCTTCCACCATCGGCGGGCTTCAGAGGAATCTGGCGCCGTCTGAGATGCTCGGCCAGATCTACCAGATCCAGAAGATCACGCAGGAGCGTGTGTCGAATGTTGTGATTATGGGAACCGGAGAGCCGCTTGACAACTACGAGAATTTTGTGAAATTCATCCGGATCCTGACCGATGAGCATGGACTCAACATCAGTCAGCGTAATGTGACAGTCTCGACCTGCGGGATTGTTCCGCGGATGAGAGAGCTGGCGGAAGAGAAATTACAGATTACACTTGCCCTTTCCCTTCATGGTTCCACTCAGGAAAAGAGGAGGAAACTGATGCCGGTGGCGAATAAATACGATCTGTCGGAAGTGCTTTCCGCCTGTGATTATTATTTTGAAAAGACGGGCAGGAGAGTGACGTTTGAGTACAGTCTTGTGCACGGTGTAAACGATACGGATGAGGATGCCGGAGAGCTTGCGGGGATCTTGAAGCCGAGAAACTGCCATTTAAACCTGATTCCGGTGAACCCGGTAAAAGAACGTGATTTTGTGCGGCCGAGCAGGAAAAATGCCCTTAATTTCAAAAATAAACTTGAAAAAAGCGGAATAAATGTTACTATAAGAAGGGAAATGGGCTCTGATATAGACGGAGCCTGCGGACAGCTCAGACGCCGGTATGCGGAGGAAGAGAAAACAACGGGTGAGACATAAGGAGATGGATATGAGGACTTTTTCAATAACAGACGTAGGAATGGTACGACAGGTGAATCAGGATTATGTCTATGCCACGGACCAGCCTCTGGGTATTCTCCAGAATCTCTTCGTCGTGGCGGACGGCATGGGCGGTCATCAGGCGGGAGATTACGCGTCGAAATACACGGTGGAAGTTCTGAAGAGAGAACTGGACTTAAGCGATGGCGAGGATGTGGAAAAATGCCTTGTCAGCGCGATCAAGACCGCGAACCGTGAGATTATAAAAGAAGCGTCCCGCGACGAGCACCTGAAAGGAATGGGAACAACGGTCGTTGCTGCAACGATTATGAATCAGATGATGTATTTTGCGAACGTGGGAGACAGCCGGCTCTATCTGATCAATCAGGGAATTCAGCAGCTCACGAAAGACCATTCACTGGTGGAGGAAATGGTAAGGCTCGGCGGTATCAAGCCGGAGGAAGCCAAACACCATCCGGATAAGAATATTATCACAAGAGCGATCGGTGCAAAGGCCGATGTAGATGTAGACTTCTACGAACACCGTCTGAAACGGGGAGACATCATATTGATGTGTACGGACGGTCTGAGCAATATGGTTGAGGATGAGGAACTGTTCCATATTGTTCAGGGAGGAAGGGACATAGTAGAAGCCGGTCAGGCTCTTGTCGATGCTGCTAAAGAAAACGGCGGTACGGACAATATAGGGGTTGTCCTTGTAGAACCGTTCGCAGATGAGGTGAGTGTATTATGATTAAAGAAGGAGTTTATTTAGGGAAACGGTATGAGATACTGGGCCGCATCGGTTCCGGCGGAATGGCGGATGTCTATAAGGGAAAAGACCATAAGCTGAACCGTTTTGTGGCGATAAAAGTGCTGAAAAGTGATTACCGCTCGGACGAAGTCTTTATTAAGAAGTTTCTGAGTGAGGCGCAGGCAGCCGCAGGGCTGATGCACCCTAATGTGGTAAATGTCTATGACGTCGGACAGGACCGGGGCCTCTATTATATGGTTATGGAACTGGTCGAGGGTATCACGCTGAAAGATTACATTGAGAAAAAAGGAAAGATTTCAGCGAAGGAGACTGTCAGCATCTCGATTCAGATGGTGACAGGACTTCAGGCAGCTCACAACCATCATATCATACACCGTGATATTAAACCCCAGAACATTATTATTTCAAAAGACGGGAAAGTAAAGGTGACGGATTTCGGAATCGCCCGCGCGACGACTTCCACCCAGACGATCAGCACAAGCGTTATGGGATCCGTCCATTATACTTCGCCGGAGCAGGCGCGGGGCGGAGTGGTTGACGAGAAGAGCGACATCTATTCCATCGGTATTACGATGTACGAGATGGTCACAGGACATGTGCCTTTTGACGGAGACTCCACGGTGACAGTGGCGCTGAAGCATCTTCAGGAGCAGATCGTCTCTCCGTCGGAGGAAGTGCCGGATATCCCGTACAGTCTTGAGTGCATTATTATGAAATGTACGCAGAAGAATCCGCAGCTGCGCTACCATGACTGCGCATCACTTCTGACGGACCTGAAGCGTTCGCTTGTGGATCCGGACGGTGATTTTGTCATCGCGGGAGCAGGCGTCAGAGGAGATACGGACCGTACAGTGGTGATGTCCACTGAGGAGATCGAACAGGTACAGCAGGGACAGTACGGCGATGAAGACGATTATGACGGCGATGATGACTATGACAACGACGATTACGATCATGATGATGACGATGATGATTACGACCGGAGAAGGCCGCAGGACCGCAGACGCCGGAAGAAAAATAATGTAAATTCCGATACGAAGCGGATCATGAAGATTCTCATGATCGTGGCGGGAGTCGTGATCGCGCTGCTTGTTCTTTTCCTTGTGGCGAATGCTGCCGGATTCTTCAGCAGTGGACCGGGGCTTACCCAGGAGGAAGAGGACACGGTGGAAGTGCCGGAACTTCGGGGCCGCACAGAGGAAGAGGCGAAAAAGATCCTCAACGATATGGAACTCGGAATCAAAGTAGATCCGGAACGCCAGCCGTCCAACCAGTATGAGGAAGGACAGATCATGGCTCAGGATAAGGAGCCGGGCACAGAGGTCGATAAAAATACAACCATCACAGTGACGATCAGCAGCGGCGAGGAGGCGAAGACCACAACGGTTCCGGATGTGGTGAACAGAGAAGAATCTGAGGCGGAACAGATGATCCGGGATGCGAATCTGACAGTTGCCCACGGAGAAGCGCAGTATGATGACAATGTTGCGGAAGGAAACGTAATATCTTCAAATCCGGTTGCGGGAACAGAGATTGAAGAGGGACAGACAGTAACAATTGTTGTCAGCCTCGGACAGAAACCGGCAACCGTGCCGGATATCAGAGGAATGAGCGCAGCTGATGCGGAAGCGGCTCTTTCGGCAGAAGGTCTGGTGGGAAGCGCCAGTGAAGATTACAGCGACACTGTGGAAGCCGGAAAGGTGATTTCCCAGACTGTGGATCCGAATTCAGAGGTGGATAAGGGAACAACGGTCAGCTATGTGGTCAGCCTGGGACCGGAGACAAAATATGTCACAGTGCCGGGACTTGGCGGATATACAGAGGAGCAGGCGCGCCAGAGACTGACGAATGCTGGGCTGAATGTGGGAACCGTGGACACAGCTTACAGCAGTACGGTGAGCAAGGGTTATGTGATTTCACAGACCGCTTCAGCGGGAAGTTCGGTTGAAGAGGGCACTTCGGTAGGATTTACCGTCAGCCTTGGACCGGAGCCGCAGTCGCCGGGCAGCGGAAGCGAGGGTCCGGGAGACAGTACGGACACAGAAACAACGCCTTGATGAGCAGGAAAGTTTACAGTATATGCAGGGAAAAATTATAAGAGGTATTGCCGGATTCTACTACGTTCACGTGGTAGAATCCGGTGTTTATGAGTGTAAGGCAAAAGGAATCTTCCGAAAAGACGGCATAAAACCCCTTGTGGGGGATGATGTGGAGATCGAGATTCTGGACGAGAAGGATATGGAAGGCAATATCATGCAGATCCTTCCGCGAAGAAATGATCTGATTCGTCCGGCAGTGGCGAATATCGATCAGGCGCTGGTCGTGTTTGCGGCAGCAAAACCGAAACCGCATTTCCAGCTTCTGGACCGATTCCTCGTCATGATGGAGAGCAAGGAGATTCCCGCCATACTCTGTTTTAACAAGTCGGATATAGTGGATGACGCGGAGATTGCGTCGCTGAAAGAGATATATGAAAACTGCGGGTATCCCCTTCTGTTTACCAGCGCGAAGGAGGAGACGAATATTGATGAGCTCAAAGAGCTGCTCAGAGGAAAGACAACGGCGATCGCCGGACCGTCCGGAGTAGGAAAATCATCGCTCATCAATCAGCTTCAGAGCGGAGTGAAGATGGAGACGGGGAGTATCAGCAGGAAGATTGAGAGAGGAAAACATACGACAAGACATTCGGAACTGATTGTTCTTGAAGAAGGTTCTTATATTATGGACACTCCGGGATTCAGCTCGCTCTATGTGGGAGACATGGAGAAAGAAGAGCTGAAATATTGCTTCCCGGAATTTTCGGCTTATGAAGGGAAATGCAGGTTTAACGGGTGCAGTCATACTCATGAGCCGGGATGCGCGGTTCGGGAAGCCGTGGAAGAAGGGAAGATACACAGAATGCGGTACGAGGATTATACATTTCTGTACCGTGAACTTCAGGAGAAAAAGAGGTATTAAGAAAGAGGGATACATTATGCAGAATATTCTGGCGCCGTCCATGCTGTCGGCTGATTTTACAATTCTTGGGGAACAGCTTAAAATGACGGAAGAAGCGGGAGCGCAGTACATCCATTTTGATGTGATGGATGGGCTTTTTGTTCCGAGCATATCGTTTGGAATGCCGGTTCTTTCCTCGGTGAAAGACGCAACAGAGCAGGTTCTTGACGTTCACCTCATGGTGACAGAGCCGATCCGCTATGTGAAAGAATTTGCGAAATGCGGTGCGGACATTATCACAGTCCACCTGGAGGCGTGCGAAGATCTGAAAGCCACTCTGGACGCGATTCACAGCTGCGGAGTGAAAGCGGGTGTGACGATTAAGCCAAAGACTCCGGTATCAGAACTGATACCTTATCTGGATCAGGCGGAGATGTTTCTGATCATGAGCGTGGAGCCGGGATTCGGCGGACAGGCGTTTATTCCGGAGTCTCTCGATAAGATCAGAGAACTGAGGAGACTTCTGGATGAGAGGAACCTGCAGACGGACATTGAAGTGGACGGGGGCATTTATCAGAACAATGTAGCTGCTGTTCTCGAAGCAGGGGCCAATGTGATCGTGTCGGGATCCGGTGTGTACCGGGGAGATATCAGAAACAATGTGATGGGATTCATGGAGATATTGAGAAACTATGAGTAAAAGAACTGTAATTGTAAGCGGCGGGCTGCTGGAAGAAGATTTTGCACTTCCGATTTTGCGAAGTGAAGATACGGAATTTATCATCGGTGTGGACAAGGGGCTGACCTTTCTCTACCGGAACAGTATAAAGCCGGACTATATCGTGGGAGACTTTGACAGTGTGCCGAGAGATCTGGTGGACTATTACCGGGAGGAAATCAATGTCCCGATCCGGGAATTCAACCCGGTGAAAGACGCGTCTGATACAGAAATCGCCCTCCGGCTCTGCCTGGGCATGAAACGGAAGGAGATCTGGATTCTGGGAGGAACCGGGAACCGGATCGATCATCTCTGGGCGAATATCCAGTGTCTTCAGATTGCGCTTGAGGCAGGCGCTGATGCCCGGATCATGGACAGCCATAACCGGATCCGGCTGATTGACCACGAGATCGTGCTGAAGAAAGAAGAGGCTTTCGGGCCGTATTTTTCACTTTTTCCGCTGGAGCTCCCTGTGGATGATTTCAACATTAGAGGCGCAAAGTATCCGCTGAAGAACCATTTTCTCAGACCGAGCGACAGCCTGTGCGTGAGCAATGAGTTTGCCGAGGATGAAGTAACGATCTCATTTGCGTTCGGCAAGGTGATTCTGATGGAGACGAGAGATTAAAATACAGATAATATCAGAGAGATTAAGAGGAGATAGAGAAGAGATGAAGCTGGGAATTGTCGGTTTACCGAATGTAGGAAAAAGTACGTTGTTTAATTCACTTACCAAAGCAGGGGCAGAGTCTGCGAACTATCCGTTCTGTACGATTGACCCGAATGTGGGGGTTGTATCTGTTCCGGATAAGAGACTGGATGTGCTGGGCGAGATGTATCATACGAAGAAGATCATTCCTGCGGTAATTGAGTTTGTTGATATCGCAGGTCTTGTAAAAGGCGCGTCCAAAGGAGAGGGACTCGGAAATCAGTTCCTTGCGAATATCCGTGAAGTGGATGCCATTGTCCATGTGGTGCGCTGTTTTGAAAATAGCAACATTGTGCATGTGGATGGAAGCATTGATCCGCTGCGGGATATTGAGACGATCAACCTGGAGCTGATCTTCTCAGACCTTGAGATTCTGGAGAGAAGAATCGCGAAGACAGTAAAACTGTCCCGCAATGATAAGACGGCTGCCAAGGAGCTGGAACTCTTAAACCGCCTGAAAGCGCATCTGGAAGAGAACAAACTCGCGAAGACATTTGAGACAGATGACGAGGATGAGCAGGCATGGCTGGCGGGATATAATCTGCTGACGGCGAAGCCGGTGATCTTCGCGGCTAATGTGTCTGAAGATGATCTGGCGGATGACGGCGCGACCAACGAAGGCGTGCAGGCAGTCCGCAAATACGCAGCGGAAGAAGAATGTGAAGTGTTCGTAGTGTGCGCAGAGATCGAAGAGGAAATCTCACAGCTCGATGACGATGAGAAGAAGATGTTCCTGGATGACCTCGGACTGGAAGAGTCTGGTCTGGAAAAACTGATCCGGGCAAGTTATCATCTGCTCGGCCTGATCAGCTATCTGACTGCAGGGGAGCCGGAAGTCCGCGCCTGGACAATTAAAAAAGGAACAAAAGCGCCACAGGCAGCAGGCAAGATTCATTCAGATTTTGAACGTGGATTTATCCGTGCGGAAGTGGTAAGCTATGACGACCTGATGGCATGCGGTTCACACAATGCTGCGAGAGAAAAAGGCCTGATCCGTCTGGAAGGAAAAGACTATGTTGTACAGGACGGCGACATTATGCTGTTCAGATTCAACGTATAATACCAGTTCAGCTAAGCAGCAAGGAGTGTAGATAAACATGCATTATGACATTGCTTTCCCGAATCTCGGGATTTATCTTGAGCATGTTGGGAAAAACATAGATGTGTTCGGGTTTACGATCGCCTACTACGGGATAATCATCGGTACGGCGATTCTGATCGGATTCCTGATCGCAACTCAGGAGGCAAAACGTACACGGCAGAATCCGGAAGACTATCTGGATATGGGAATCATCGGCGTGATCGCCGGAATTGCCGGGGCGAGGATCTATTATGTGATCTTCTCGTGGGATATGTACAAAGATAATCTCCTGGATATCTTTAACCTGAGAGAAGGCGGGCTCGCCATCTACGGCGGCGTGATCGGCGCGGTGATTGCAGTGTTTGTTCTGGCGAAGATAAAACATCTGTCTCCGCTTCAGATACTCGATACAGTGGCGCTGGCGATTCTGAACGGTCAGATGCTCGGCCGCTGGGGCAACTTCTTTAACAGAGAGGCTTTTGGAGAGTATACGGATGGGCTGTTCGCCATGCGGCTTCCGCTGGACGCGGTGCGTTCCGGCGATGTGACTGAGCTGATGCGGGAACACATGGAAACAATTAACGGGGTCAGCTACATTCAGGTGTCGCCCACATTTCTCTATGAGTCGGTGTGGTGCGCGGTGCTGCTGATTCTTCTGGCGTTATATCGGAAACATAAGAAATATGAAGGAGAACTTTTCCTCCTGTATATATTCGGATACGCGCTTGGGCGTGTCTGGATCGAAGGACTGCGGACAGATCAGCTTCTGATTCCTGGGATCGGTTTCCCGGTATCCCAGGCGCTTGCCGGATGCGTGGTAATATTCGCCGGTGCAGCGCTTCTCTACCTGCGGAAGCATCATAAAGGAATACCGCTGCTCAAGAGCCGGAAAGTATATGAGCCCATGCCGGATAAGATCGAGGGGAAGAAACCGCCGAAGAAAAAAGATCGGATCTTTAATTTTAAGAAGAAGTAATAAATAAATTACGGAGGGCGGAAAAATGGGAATAGCATCACTTGTACTTGGAATTTTATCACTGATATTCGGGGCGTTCGGCAATGGATTCAGCTGGGCGGGAGCTGTTGTGGGAATTGTCGGAATTATCATCGGGATTCAGGCGAAAGATCTGCCGGATCAGGCGGGATACGCGAAAGCAGGATTCATCTGTTCTGTTATCGGAACCGCGCTCAGCCTGCTGACATTTATCGCGTGCGTGGCATGTGCGGGATGCTTCGCGATTCTGGTATAATATGGGGACGGGATTTCAGATCGGCCCGGTTATGATTCCGTGGTACGGTTTCTTCATCGTGCTTGGAATCGCGGCTGCCATGCTGCTCGGATATATACTTGTGAAAAGAAACGGGCTGGACTTTGACCGTTTTATACAGATTGTATGTTTTGTCGGACTTGGAGCCATGATCGGGGCGAAGATTCTGTACCTTATCGTAGCGTGGGAGCAGATCGATTTCTCGCGGATCACGGATCCGGAATATCTGAACATGCTGATGGGCAGCGGATTTGTATTCTATGGAGGCCTGATCGGCGGTCTGATCGGGCTGACGCTGTGCGGGAAGATTCTGCATATACCGGTGGCGGAGTATGCCCGCCTCACAATTCCGGTGATTCCGGTGGCACATGCTTTCGGCAGGATCGGATGTGCATTCGTGGGATGCTGCTATGGAGTACCATACAGCGGATGGGGCGCGGTGACCTATACAGATTCGCTTTTTGCCCCGAATGGAATCTCCCTGTTTCCGGTCCAGGCTGCGGAGGCGGTTCTGGAACTTGTGATCGCGGCGGTGCTTTGTGCGGTTATTTTTCGCGCAGGCAGAGTGGGCAAAAAGCCGCGCAGCATTGAACTGTACCTTGTGCTCTACGCTGTCGTGCGGTTTGGGTTGGAGTTTTTCAGATATGATGATGCGGAGCGGGGGATCCTGGCGGGGATGTCTACTTCGCAGTGGATCAGTCTGGGGGTATGTGTGGGAGTGGCGGTCTGGTGTAAACGCCGTGAGCTAGTCCGCTGATTTCTAATTTCAGAACTATTACATTTAGCAAAGGAGAAATGTCAAAAACTCTTGACATTTCTCCTTTGTTTTGTTATTGTAAAAATGTCAAAAGTTTTTGACATTTTAAATTGCCATACAAAGAAAGGAACGAAGTGTTATGCCAATAGGAGCGGGTATTTTTTTAGGAGTTGTTCTTGTGGGTTTTGCCGCGTTGGATATTGTCATGCTGGTAACATTGTCAATGCCGGGAGATGAACGTAATCAGATTATCGTATGGAAAGCCAGCGCTTTTACCTTATTGGCGACCGTTGGCGGTCTGGTGCTGGATGTTATTGAGAATTATGTGCGAGGTCAGTCGATGACAGTGAATCCGTTTATACATCTGGAAGTTATTGCCATTCTCTATTTTTGTGCTCTTATGTACAATAAGAAAAAACATGGAGGATGATATGGAGAATATAATCAGAAGCAGACGCAGGGAGCTGGGATTGTCGCAGGAAGAACTGGCAAAAAAATGCGGTGTTTCGCGGCAGACGGTAAATGCGATTGAAAATAATAAGTATGATCCGACATTATCGCTGGCATTCAGCCTGGCAAAAGAACTGCAGCTTACAGTGGATGAACTGTTTCGGCCGGCATGATGGGAAAAGTAAATTGATTGAGAAAAGACAGAGAATCAGTTGCGCTCTTAATATGAGGAATAGCTGGTTCTTTTTTTCGTTTATGGGATAGCAGGAACTTTGACACATGGAAAATGGTTTGGATATGAGAAGAAAAACGTCGGAATCACAAAAGTCCTTTGAAAAATGTGAGTAAATGCACAAAACTCCTTCGAAAAATGTGATTTTAGGTTGTTGCACTTCCTAAAAATGCATATAATAGAGATACGAAGACAATGGAATGGAAAGATATGTCTGAAATAGTATCTTATATGCTGTTGCGGAATTTTGGAAAGAGTGGGATTGAATATGTATAGAGACGCAATTGAAAAACTTGAGAAATGGAAAAGCAGGAAGAACAGAAAACCGTTGATTGTAAGAGGTGCAAGGCAGGTAGGAAAAACATGGCTGATGCGGGAGTTTGGTCGGAAAAATTATGAAAAATGTGCATATATCAGTATGGATGAAAACGAAAGAATGGAAAATGTATTCCGCGATGCTTTTGATATTGACAGGATTCTCCTTGCCCTGGAGATAGAAGCAGGGTTTAAGATTACGCCGGAGGATACATTGATTATTTTTGATGAAGTACAGGAGGTTCCCCGCGCGTTGAAAGCTTTGAAGTATTTCTGTGAACAGGCACCCCAGTATCATATCATGGCGGCTGGGTCGCTGCTGGGAATTGCTCTTCACGAGGGGACTTCATTCCCGGTGGGAAAAGTTGATTTTCTTGATTTGTATCCCATGACATTTCGGGAATTTTTGCTTGCATGCGGACAGGAACGGTTTGTGCAGCTTATGGAACAGCATGACTATGCAATGATGGGAAATTTCAGAACAGAATTAATTGATTATCTGAAATATTATTATTATGTAGGCGGGATGCCTGAGGCGGTTCAGGAATATGTTCAGGAGAAAGATTTCCGGGCGGTGCGTGAAGTCCAGAATAAACTTCTTACGGCATATGAAAATGATCTGTCCAAGCATGCACCTGCTGAAATAGTTACAAAAATACGTATGCTCTGGAATTCGATTCCGACGCAGCTCGCCAAAGAAAATAAAAAATTTGTGTATGGCCTGGTTCGGGAGGGAGCGAGAGCCCGGGAGTATGAAGTGGCAATTACATGGCTTATGGATGTTGGCCTGGTGTATAAAGTAGAGAGAGTCAAGAAACCGGATTTCCCGCTCAGAGCATACCAGGACTTTTCAGCATTCAAACTGTTTGTTCTGGATGTCGGTCTGCTCGGAGCAATGAGCCGGCTGAACGCAAAAGTTATTTTAGAAGGAGACCGGATGTTTGAAGAGTTTAAAGGAGCACTTACAGAGCAGTATGTGCTGCAGCAGCTGATCGTTCACGAGGAAAACGATATCTTCTACTGGTCATCGGAGAAGGGAACAGGAGAACTGGATTTTCTGATTCAAATGGATGACAAGATTGTGCCTATTGAGGTGAAAGCAGAAGAAAATCTTCAGGCGAAAAGTCTGAGGAGTTTTGTGCAGAAATATGATATGAAATATGCGGTTAGAACATCTATGTCAGATTACAGGGAGCAGGGTTGGATGGTGAATTATCCACTGTATGATGTAGGCGGTTTGAATGAGTATATGAAAGAAAAATAAATCAATAAAACTGAAGTGATTATATCAGGGGAGGGAAATAAAGAGATCAGACTGTTTCGTTGAAATTGTACTAAATATCCAAAAATTATTCCGAATTCCCAGATTAATTATTGACTTTGCGCAAATTGAATTTTATAATAAATCTATACAAAGTCAATAAAAAACCTGTAAGGCTTGTCATAACGAAAGTTAGCAAAACCTTGTTGATAAGAGATACATTTTGTATTTCTTTTCAGCAGGGTTTTTTATTTGCAAAAAAACAGAAAAGGAGGATGCAGATGAAATATCCGGGAAGATTAAAATATCCGCATGTTTTCCGACCTCTGCGGATCAGGAATATTGTATATTCCAACAGATTGTGCTCTACGACAATGTCCACGGTTCCGACGCATACGCACATATCATCTACCGATTACGGCGGAATCGGGATTTATGACAAATCACTGGGCGGAGTTGCGATGATCGGGATGATGTATCACGGGAAAGGCGGCCCTACAGGTTATGAGGCGAACGGCGCGGATCCATTTTCAAAATATAACATGGATGTATTGCGGGAATCGCTGTCTGTTGTAAAGCAGGGAGGGGCGCTGGCAGGATTTGCGCTTGGCCTGGGAAATACGATTGACGGACAGATTTATTCTCCGTCCGGACTTCCTTTCGCCAGACCTTATTCCCGGCCTACAAAGGTGATCGGGAAGGAAGAAATTGAGATTCTGATGAATGCATTGCTTGAAAAAGCGAGAAAAGCAAGCCGTTTCGGGTTTGATCTGATTATTCTGGATATCAGCAATGACAATCTGGTCGGGCACTTTATGGCGCCGGGATTTAATCTTCGAAAAGACGAATGGGGAGGTTCGTATGAGAACCGCTTCCGGCTGGGCAAGATGGTAGTAAAGAAGGTGAGGGAAGCAATCGGGCCGGAAACCGTGCTGGAACTCAGGGTGAGCGTAACGCTCGGGGTAAAGGAAACTTACCCGTTTGATGAAATGCTGCGGTTTCTAAAAGAAGTGGAAGATGAGATTGATATTGTCAATATTGTTACAGGGATGGATGAATACCACGATGGAAATGTCAAGCTCTGTCCGCCTATCTTTGAACCACATCTTTTAAACGAAGAGGCTGCAAAGACGATTCGGAGTGAGTGTGATGTCTACGTCAATGTCAGCGGAGCGATTATGACGATTGAGGAGGCGGAAAAGTTACTTGCCGAAGGCGCGGCTGATCTGGTGCTGCTCGGAAGATCTATTGTGGCGGACCCTTATATGCCGAACAAGGTTCTGGAGGGGAGAGAGGAAGATGTGGTTCCGTGTATTCGGTGTAACAATTGTTACCATATTGCCACGGAGCATTTTAATACGTGCTGCAGTGTGAATCCGAGGATATACCGTGAGAACAGAGTGCCATTACAGTTAAGCAAAAGCGCGAATCCCAGAAAAGTAATGATTGTGGGAGCTGGACCGGCAGGGTTGAAGACCGCATTGACCGCTGCTCAGAAAGGACATGAGGTGCATCTCTGTGATGATCATGATGAGCTTGGGGGGAAGCTTATGATTGCGGGGAAAGGATATCTGAAAGAGGATCTGAGACGATATCTGGAATATCTGAGAAAGCAGGTTGAGAAAAGCAAAATTCATCTGCATCTGGGAAACAGGTCGGGTCGAAATACTGTTGCCGAAATTGATCCGGATATTCTGGTTATCGCTATCGGAGCAAAGGCGATTATTCCTGATATAAGAGGAATTGACAATGCATGCGTGATACAGGCGGCTGATCTGATCGAACAGGATTTTAATACAGCTGCGAAAAAGATCACTATTCTCGGAGGAGGAAGCGTCGGAGCAGAATTGGCGATGGAACTGTCTCGTCTGGGAAAGAAGATCTGTCTGATAGAAGCAGGAAGCAGGCTCGCGGGAAATGGGAATGAGCTGTACAGGGTAGATTTGCTGGAACATATTGGAAGGGATCCGAATATTCATATTCTGCTGAACACGAAATGCCTGGAAATACGGGAACAGGAATGTGTTGTAGTGCGGAAAGGAGAAACAAAGGTTATCCCTCATGAACAGTTTGTGATATCGGTCGGAATGAAAAATGATATGGATGAAGTAGATGAATTCTTCGGGCTTGTTCCCAGGACATATTATGTCGGTGACTGCAGACGCGTTGCTTCGGTGACAGAAGCAACAACGGAGGGATATTTTCTGGGAGCGGCCATGGAGTAATGAACTTGTGGAGGGACTTGTATGAGGATTGAGCAGGTTTTGAACAATAACGTGGTAATTGCTTCCGAAGAAGATGGCAGAAAAATCATTATAGATGCGCGGGGGATAGGATTTAACAATAAACCAGGGAGCGTGATCTGTGAAGAAGATTATCCGAATATGCGGAAATATGTTCAGGAGTCGGAAGAATATCAGAAGCTACGGGATTTTTATGAGAATACGGATCAGAAATTAATCGACATTTCCAAGGATCTGTTAAACCGGGAAGCGATGGAAAAGAAGATTGATCATCCGATTCCGGTTTCGGCGGTTATGCTGCTTGCGGATCATCTGGAAGATACCGTAAGTCGTCTGAAAAACGGACTGTATCTGCGAAATGCGCTGACAAACGAGATAAAAGCATTTTACAGTGTGGAATTTGAGCTTAGCAAATCAATTGGAAAAACCATGCTGGAGACCTATGAGGTTGCTTTTAATGACGATGAATTTGCTTTTGTGTCGATTCACCTGATTAATCTGAATGCGAACAATATGAATGAAACGATGATGTCCATCCAGATCGTGGATGAACTGGTGGATATTGTGCGAAGAGTGATGAATCTGGAACTGAAGCTCAACACATATGTCTATTCCCGTTTTATTACACATTTAAAATATTTTGCTGAGCGCGTCATTACCCGTTCTGATATAACGTCCCGATACGATGCCGAACTGGATGCCTTTCTGAAAAATAATTATAAAAGAGCATATTCCTGCGCTCTGACGATAAAGAAATTCGTCCTGCGAAAATACCGGTATGAGATAACGGACGATGAAGTAATTTATCTTACTCTGCATCTGGAAGGATTGAAAAGGGAAAATGCGGGAGAACAGGAGGAAAATATATGAGTACGAATCTGAATAAAAACGTCGAAGCAATCATAACGGATCTTGGAGGAAAAGAGAATGTGATTTCGGTTTCACACTGCGCAACAAGGCTGCGTTTTCGCATCCGGGATACCGCGAGAATAAGAAAAGATGCAATTATGAACATAGCAGGTATTCTCGGTGTAAATATTGTGGGGAAAGAATGTCAGATTATTGTGGGTGCGGATGTGATTAAATATTATCCGATTGTGATGGAGCAGCTGGGGGAGGTACATACGGCTGAGGAGGAAAAGAAAAAGAAGACGTTGAAGGATATTGGATATATGTTCCTGGATTTTATATCGGGAACAATGACGCCTCTGATTCCGGCGCTGATTGGAAGCTCCATGATCCGTGGAGTGCTTATTCTGCTGACGCAGTTTAACCTGATGGATGCTTCGGGATCAACATATGCGATTCTCTATGCCGCATCCAATGCGATATTTTATTTCCTGCCTATTATTGCGTCCTTTGCGGCTGCCAGAAAGCTGGATGTGAACCCGTATATTGCCGCGTGTATTTCGGCCGCGTTGATGGAGCCGACGTTTACCGCGCTGCTTACGGAAACCGGAAATGTGGTGACATTTCTGGGGATGCCGGTTATGATGTTCAGTTATGCCTCATCGTTGATTCCGGCACTGCTGGCGACCTGGCTGTACTCTCTGCTGTGGAAGTTCCTTGAAAAGAAAATGCCGTCTTCTGTTGCGGGAGTTTTTAATCCGGCGATCTGTCTGTTCGTATTTGTGCCTCTGACGGCAATTATTTTCGGACCGATTGCTTATTACTTTGGCAATTTTATCGGAAATCTGTTTAACAGTATTAATGCCATCAGCCCGGTAATCGCCGGAATTTTCATTGGTGTGAGCATGAACTATCTTGTCATTACAGGTATGCATTGGGTGATCACAGCAATATGTCTGAATGAATTTGCGGTAAATGGTTTCTCCGCGCTGTTCGGATACTGGTGGTGTGCCTGCATTTCATACATTGCGATCGCTCTGGGAGCAATCTTTGTGGCGAAGAACAAGAAAGAACGAAGCCTGGCGTGCTCGTGCAGTATTGTGGCGATCTTTGGCGGTGTATCGGAACCTACATTATATACCTATCTGTTACGAAACCGACGGTATGCAATCCCCATGGCGCTGTCAGGCGCAGTGGGAGGTCTGCTTGCCGGACTGCTGGGATGCCGGGCAACGGCGTTCTCCATGGCTACGATCTTTACGGTACCCTGTGTGGAGATGAGAGGATCATTTATGATATCGGCAGCAGTATTTGTGTTACAGATTATTGTGGGAATTGTGGGAGTCATTGTCTTTGTCGGAAAAGGTAAAGGAGAAGAATTTACGGCGCCGATTTCAGGAAAGATAATTCCGCTGGAAGAGGTAAATGATTCCGTGTTTGCTGAAAAAACTCTGGGAGAAGGATTTGCGGTTGTGCCGAACGACAATAAGGTATACGCGCCTTTTACCGGTGAGGTCATCAGCCTGTATCCGACGAAACATGCGATCGGACTGAAAGATGAAAAGGGAAATGAAGTATTGATACATGTGGGAATTGACACGGTCAATTTGAAAGGTGAAGGATTCAGAAGTTACGTCAGAGAGGGCGATAAAGTTGAACAAGGGAGCCCTCTGGTTGAGTTTGATATGGAGAAGCTCCGTGAAAATAATATCGATCCGACTACGGTTGTTGTATTTACAGGCAGGGAACATGTTCCCACGCCGGAATATAAGGAGATAAAAGCAAGGGAGAAACTGCTTGTGCTGTAATTGTATATTTCGATTGAATATCGACAACTGCACTCCAAAATATACAAAAAAACCGACTGCCCTCTATGGACTTTTACCGTTTTTGGCGATATAATTAAAACACATGTGAATTTGGGATCTGCCGGGAGTAGTGCTGATTCCGGATTCTCGCGATACCTGCCGGAGGCGGCTTTTTGTCCGCTGTCTGGCTCATTGCTTCGCGGAAATTATTATTTCATGTAAAATCTAAGGAGGAACAAACAAATGGCAAGAAAAATGAAGACCATGGACGGTAACCAGGCTGCTGCTCACGTGTCATATGCTTACACAGAAGTTGCGGCGATCTACCCGATCACACCGTCATCCGTTATGCCGGAGCATGTTGACGAGTGGGCAACAGAAGGCAGAGAGAATATCTTCGGACAGACAGTTAATGTCGTAGAAATGCAGTCCGAGGCAGGTGCGGCAGGTGCTGTACACGGTTCTCTGGCAGCAGGAGCTCTCACAACAACATTTACAGCATCTCAGGGACTTCTGCTTATGATCCCGAACTTATATAAAGTTGCCGGCGAGCAGCTTCCGGGTGTATTCAACGTATCTGCCCGTGCGCTTGCAAGCCACGCGCTTTCCATCTTTGGTGATCACTCAGACGTTTACGCCTGTCGTCAGACTGGTGCGGCTATGCTGTGTGAGTCCAGCGTTCAGGAGGTTATGGACCTGACACCGGTTGCTCACTGTGCTGCACTGGAAGGAAAACTTCCTTTCATCAACTTCTTCGATGGATTCCGTACATCTCACGAGATTCAGAAGATCGAGACATGGGATTACGAAGATCTGAAAGATATGGTAAACATGGATGCAATCGACGCTTTCCGTGCTCACGCGCTGAACCCGAATCATCCGTGCCAGAGAGGTTCCGCTCAGAACCCGGATATCTTCTTCCAGGCAAGAGAGGCATGTAACCCGTACTACGATGCTATGCCGGCAATCGTACAGAATTACATGGACAAAGTTAACGAGAAGATCGGAACAGACTACAAACTGTTCAACTACTACGGAGCAGAGGATGCAGAGCATGTAATCATCGCTATGGGATCTGTCTGTGACACAATCGAAGAGACAATCGACTACCTGACAAAAGCAGGCGAGAAAGTCGGCGTTGTTAAAGTTCGTCTGTACAGACCGTTCTGCGCAGAAGCTCTGATCAATGCTATTCCGGATTCTGTTAAGAAGATCTCCGTACTTGACAGAACAAAAGAGCCGGGAGCTATGGGCGAGCCGCTGTACCTTGACGTTGTTGCAGCACTCAAAGGCTCCAAATTCGATGCAGTTCCGATTTACACAGGACGTTACGGACTTGGTTCCAAGGACACAACACCTGCTCAGATCGTTGCTGTATATCACAATGATGAGAAACAGAAATTCACGATCGGTATCGAAGATGATGTAACACATCTGTCACTGAAAGCTGACGAGCCGCTTGTTACAACTCCGGAAGGAACAATCAACTGTAAGTTCTGGGGACTTGGCGCTGACGGTACAGTAGGAGCTAACAAGAACTCCATCAAGATCATCGGTGACAACACAGATATGTATGCTCAGGCTTACTTCGATTATGACTCCAAGAAGTCCGGCGGTGTTACAATGTCTCACCTCCGTTTCGGTAAGCTGCCGATCAAATCCACATACCTGATCCATCAGGCAAACTTTGTTGCATGTCACAACCCGTCTTATGTGAACAAGTACAACATGGTTCAGGAACTTGTTGACGGCGGTACATTCCTTCTGAACTGCCCGTGGGATATGGAAGGACTTGAGAAACATCTGCCGGGACAGGTGAAAGCATACATCGCAAACCACAACATCAAATTCTACACAATCGATGGTATCAAGATCGGTAAAGAGATCGGACTTGGCGGACGTATCAACACAGTACTCCAGTCTGCATTCTTCAAACTGGCTGCCATCATTCCGGAAGAGGAAGCAATCGACCTGATGAAGGCTGCTGCGAAAGCTACTTACGGAAGAAAAGGTGACAAGATCGTACAGATGAACTACGATGCGATCGATGCAGGTGCTAAGCAGGTTGTAGAAGTAACAGTTCCGGAGAGCTGGAAAGACGCTGCTGACGAAGGACTTGCTGCACCGAAGGTAGACGAGAACGGAAGAAAAGACGTTGTTGACTTCGTTAAGAATATTCAGGCTAAGGTAAATGCTCAGGAAGGAAATACACTTCCGGTATCCGCGTTCAACGAGTATGTAGACGGTTCTACACCGTCAGGTTCCTCCGCATACGAGAAACGTGGTATCGCAGTGGATATCCCGGTATGGAAACCGGAGAACTGTATCCAGTGTAACCGTTGTGCATATGTATGTCCGCACGCTGTTATCCGTCCGGTAGCCCTCACAGAGGACGAGCTTGCGAAAGCTCCGGAAGGAATGGAAGCACTCGACATGATCGGTATGCCGGGAATGAAATTCTCCATGACTGTATC
>DXGZ01000128.1 GCA_019113645.1 Candidatus Mediterraneibacter vanvlietii
ACCAGTGAGGAAGAAATCTTTATAGGGGCTCAGTTAAGCCATACGCCTATGGATGTGTGCTTTCAGAACCATCGCGAACGATACCAAGAGCTTCAAACTGTTTTCCATCTGGTTTTACGATATCACTTTCATCAATGAGGACCACTGGTTCAGAGGGAACGAGTCTCTTTATGGTATGGAGATAAGAAGCAGCCGCAGAAGCCGGCGTTCCTTCTGAAAGATGATTGGAAAGTCGTTTTACAGTATTCGCCTTCTGTGCCGTTTCATGAAGCTGGTCGGAAATATCAGTGAGCAGGCAGCTTCTGGATGCCAGAATGCCATAAACCATATCTGCTGTGAATTTCCGATCTGGTTTCGAAAGTCTGCGGGAGATTTTATTAGTAAAAGCCCAAATTTTTCTTTTCAAACGGTAAGTAATTGATGTAGAATTAGCCATAAGGAATCCCCTTTCTTTTTTGTTTAGTAAGGTTTTTGTTTGGTAGCTTAATTTTACATCAAAAAGGAACAGGATTCCTTATATTTTGGCCATTTTTTGAAAGTTGTGGATAACAAAACGTGGCAGATTTGTCTTAGGGGGATAATTCTGCGGAAACTCAAGCATTTATCACTATTGTCAACACATGGAAAAATTGATAAAATAGATAAGGAAACAGATCACATATGAATTGGGAGAGGAATGTGTTCTGTTTCGGCTTTCGGGGGAAAATAAAATAAGGGACAAAGGTGGAGTATTTATGAATGTGAATGAAATTGTAACACGTCTGCAGGAAATAGACCTGAGTATGCTGCTTTTTCAAAACGGAGAAAACAGCCGTGTGCTGTCGATAAATGAGATGATTGTACTGGCTGTACTGGCGGCAGCAGGAGTTCTGATCTGTCTGCTGGGACTCAAAATAGTCCGTTTCTGGGCAACTGTACTCGGACTTCTGGCAGGATTTGCCGGTGGTTTCTCAGTGGCGGGCATGTTTGGAGTTGAACCGATGGTTTCGTTGATTATCGGTTTGGCTGCCGGAGTGATTCTGGCAGTTCTGGGAGCTGTGCTGTACCGGGTGGGCGTTTTTCTGACTGTATTTCTGACGGTTGGCGCTTTCTGCATCAGCATATTGAATCCGCAGGACTGGATTTTCCTGGGAATCTGTCTTGGCATTGCCCTGGCTGCAGCAATTTTGTCGATCTGGCTTGCGGTAGGCGTTACGATTATCGCAACGTCGCTGTTCGGCGCGATCCTGTTTGGAAACGCTCTGGGGGTTCTCGTTCCGGCGGTGGGAACTCAGGATATCATCCGGATCTCTGTTATCGCGGCTGTATGTGTATTGGGAATTATAGTCCAGCTGCTTTTTGAATCGAGGAAACGGAAACGCAGAAACCTGAAGAAAGCGGCGGAGATCAGGGAACAGGAGTCCACGGAAAACGAGGTGGAGCGCGCGAGAGCCGTGTTTGAAGACAGTGAAGGTCCGGAAGAGGAGCCAGAGGAAGGAATCCCACATGACGAAGATGAAACATTTATCTCACTGGATGAGTTTGAAGATGATCTGGACGAGGAAGATGATCTGGATGATGAGATCATCCCGGATGAGGAAGATGATCTGAATGATGAGATCATCCCGGACGAGGAAGATGATCTGGACAATGAGATCATCCCGAATGCCGGGGATGGTCAGGAAGAAGAGGATAAACATGAAGATTGATATGCACTGCCACGTAAAAGAGGGATCCATAGACAGTAAAGTGGGATTGGAAGAATATATAACGATACTGAAGAAGCATGGATTTCAGGGTATGGTTATTACAGATCATGACACGTACAATGGATACCGGTATTGGAAAGAGCACATCAAAGGGAAGAAGCATACGGATTTTGTGGTTCTGAAGGGAATTGAGTATGACACGCGGGATGCCGGGCATATACTGGTTATCATGCCGGAAGGGGTGAAGATGCGCCTTCTGGAGATGCGGGGAATGCCGCTGGCGCTTCTGATCGATCTGGTACACCGGAACGGCGGGGTGCTCGGACCGGCGCATCCATGCGGTGAGAAATATATGAGTTTTACCAACGCAAGGCGATACTATCTGTCTCCCGAGATAGTAAAGCGGTTTGATTTTGTTGAGGCGTTTAACAGCTGCGAGTCTGTAGAGTCTAACGCAGGTGCGGCGAAGCTGGCGAAGAAATACGGCAAAGTAACCACAGGAGGAAGCGATTCGCATAAACCGGACTGTGTGGGCCGGGGATATACGATCCTGCCGGAGCCTGTAACCTGCGAGACGGAACTGATCTCTTTGATCCATAAGAAAACACCGCTCAAAGCGGGCGGGAGGCTCTATGAGAAAACGACAAAAGAGCGGATCGGGAAGATTAACAAGCTTCTTGTGTATTCCTTCTGGATATACAATAAGAGCGGCGAGCTGATTAAGCGGCGGGGAAGAAATAAGAAGATGGAAGAGGAGCACCCGTTTGATCCGATCGATCCGATTGAACTTTATTATCATTCATAATGGATGCCAAGCAAAAGCTGCCTGTCAGTTATTTCCTTAACTGATAGACAGCTTTATTATTTTGCTTCTCTTCGGTAATCATTTTCTGACGGATCATATAGGGAAGAATGGAGTCGAGAAACTCGCCCGGGTCAGTAACCGCGATACGCTCTTTCATAAAAGGCTGCTTTGCTGTCAGGTCTTTTACGAACGGCTCCAGTTCTTTTTTCGTCATTGGTCCGTTTTTCTTCAGTGCTTTTTTGATCTTAGAGATGCCCTTGGCGCTGAGCATGTTGGAGAGATCCTGGCTCTGGCGCATGGAACGCCACAGTCCCCAGCAGTATATGACAGCGGTTGCAAGGGCGAAGAGGAGTACATAGGGGATATACTGAAGCATTATTTCTGTTTCTCTCCTTTCCAGTGAATCAGGTGATTGTCGTGAAGTATTTCAAGAAATTTGATCAGCCTGGAGAGAGATTTTTCCATCTTTGGATATTTCTGGTCCAGTTCCTTAGAGAGCTGGTGCACGTCTTTGACATCATCGATGGAAAGCCATACGAAACTGCCGTAATCATCCATTTTGATATCGCTGACCCTTGGGCGGTGAAAAAACTTCTGGGCGATCTTGTGATAGAATCCTTTCCACTCGATGTAGAGAGTGACTTTGCCATTTTCTGATGTTTCATATTCCACTTCCGGATTTCTGACCGGGATATAGTCCAGATAGTTCTGGCTGTTTTTTTTCTTCATTGAAAAGGCCATCCTTACTTTTTATATTTCTGTTCGAGTATCGTTTATTACAATATCACAGAAAGAAACAGCCTGCAAGGCGCAGGCTGCAACTTTCAATGATTATATGATTTTATTTTTCTTTCTTCATGCAGACTTTGTAGAGATAAGCCAGAAGTAAGATGAAGATGATAAGGCTTACAAGCTGCGGAGTTGTGAAGCCGAATTTTGCACTCAGGTTGATTGCAGAATCGACTTTGAGAACCGCGAGAACCGCAAGAACGATACCCATGATACCTTCACCTGCGATAAGTCCGGATGTAAAGAGAACACCGCGGTCGCCGCGTGCTTTCTTCTCCTCATCGCTTCCTTTGATTTTCTCAACAATAAATCTTACAATACCGCCGGCCATGATACCAGCGCTTAAGCTGAACGGCAGATACATACCAACAGCGAAAGGCATTACCGGCACTTTCAGAATCTCTGCAACGATAGCGATGAAGACTCCGATAAAGATCAGTGCCCACGGAAGCTGCGCGCTCATGATACCTTCAACGAGCATCTTCATCATAGTAGCCTGGGCTGCCGGGATCTGCTCTGTACCGTAGCCCCATGCCTCGTTCAGCAGGTAAAGTACGAATCCGATTGCTGCAGCGGATACTACAACACCGACCATCTCACCGATCTGCTGTTTCTTCGGAGTAGCTCCTACGATGAAACCTGTCTTAAGGTCCTGAGATGTATCTCCGGCAATCGCAGCGATGATACAGATAACACCGCCGATTGCGATAGCGCCGACCATACCTGTTGTTCCGTCTGTTCCTGTCACTTTCAGGAGCAGAGTCGCAATGATCAGAGTAGCAATCGCCATACCGGATACCGGGTTGTTGGAAGATCCGATCAGACCAACCATACGGGAAGATACGGATGCAAAGAAGAATCCGAAGATCACGATGATCAGTGAACCAACCGGGTTAACCGGGAATGTCGGGATCAGCCAGATGGCAATAACGATAATCAGTATGAGTGCAAGAAGGATCGGCATCGGAAGATCCTGCTGTGTACGCACAACATTTGTCTGAGTGTGTTTCTTTGACATACTCTTCATCGCCTGTTTGAATGTACGGATGATCAGCGGGAATGTCTTAATCAGGCTGATCATACCGCCGGCAGCAACGGCGCCGGCGCCGATATATTTAATGTAGTTTGACCACAGATCGCTGGGTGCCATGGAGGAAACAGGATCTGTTGCCGGGAAGATTACGGCGTCTCCTCCGAAAAGAGCGATCGCCGGCATAAGAACAAACCAGCTCAGAGTACCGCCGGCGAGCATGTAGCTTGCGATCTTCGGTCCGCAGATGAATCCGACACCGGCAAGTGACGGAAGTACCTGGATACCGATCTGAGATCCGGCATAGCTCTGGAATGCGTATCCGATTTCACTCGGGAACAGTTTCAGACCGTCAGCAATAAATTTGTAAACTGCTGCGATACCAAGTCCCTTGAATACAGAAGCAGCTTTGCTTCCACCTTCCTCTCCAGCGAGAAGAACTTCCGCACAGGCAGTTCCTTCCGGGAACGGCAGTGTTCCATGTTCCTCAACGATCAGAGCCTGACGAAGCGGTACCATGAAACATACGCCGAGAACACCGCCGAACAGAGAGATCAGGAAGATCGTCACAATGCTCGGGAATTCGATTTTTCCCTCCTCAGCCCATAAAAACAGTGCCGGCAGTGTGAAGATCGCACCTGCGGCAAGTGACTCACCGGCAGAACCGATAGTCTGTACCAGGTTGTTCTCAAGGATGGAGTCCCTGCGCAGAATCACACGGATAATACCCATGGAGATAACGGCCGCCGGGATAGATGCGGAAATTGTCATACCAACGAGAAGTCCGAGATATGCGTTTGCCGCACCGAAAACGATGGCAAGCAGGATACCGATGAGAACAGAGGTTACCGTAAATTCCGGAACGATTTTGTCAGCGGGAATATACGGCTTGAACTCATTTTTGTTGTCCATTTTTTTCATTCCTTTCTTTCGTTTTTAACGACTTCTTAACGCAGTCTTGACTATTATATCACTGGAACGTGATAAAGGGAAGAAGAAAAAAATAGAATTTATGGGCGTAATAAAAAGTGCAAAAAAAGAAGAATTTATGCAAATTTATGCAAATCATGCCGCAGCATTTGTAGATAAGTGAAAAATATGGTACACTGCTAGATGCGGGAAGAGGTTTGCCAAAAGAAGGCTCTTCTGCCAGGAGGGGATCAGAATGGAAGCATATACGAGTTTCGCGTCTGTTTATGACACATTTATGGATAACGTGCCCTATCGGGAATGGGGAGAGATGATCCGCGGGCTGCTCCGCAGATACGGAGTGGAAGAAGGGATCGTGCTGGATCTGGGCTGCGGTACCGGCTCCATGACAGAGATTCTTGCGGGATACGGATATGATATGATCGGTGTGGATAATTCGGAGGATATGCTGGAGATCGCCATGGAGAAGAGGATGGAGTCCGGACATGATATCCTGTACCTGCTTCAGGACATGCGCGAGTTCGAACTATACGGCACAGTCCGCGCTGCAGTGAGCGTCTGCGACTCTGTTAATTATATTACGGATCCGGATGATCTGCGGGAAGTGTTCCGCCTGGTGAATAACTATCTTGATCCCGGCGGCGTGTTTGTCTTTGACTTTAATACAGATTATAAATACCGGGAAGTGATGGGGGACTGTACGATAGCTGAGGACCGGGGCGAGTGCAGTTTTATCTGGGATAACTATTATTATGAAGAAGAGCAGATCAATGAATATGATCTTACGCTGTTTATTCAAACAGATGAACCGGAGCTGTACCGGAAATATCAGGAGACGCACTACCAGAGAGGGTATACTCTTGAGGAAATCCGCAGGCTTCTCGCGGAAGCGGGACTTGTGTTTGAGGAAGCTTTTGATATGGATACGGGAGAGCAGCCTTCCGATACAAGCGAGAGACTGTGCGTGACAGCCAGAGAGCGTGGAAAAGTGCCGGTATGAGCCGGGAAAAAGGAAAACGGAAACCAGAAAACGGCGACGGCGAATCCGGCAGAACAGGGCGCCGGTTAAGAGATCAGAATAAGGAATAGAAGGAGAAGATAAAATGGGAGACTATATTGTAAGAGCATCCGCTGCAAATACACAGATCCGTGCGTTTGCGGCGGTGACGACAGATCTTGTCGAGGAGGCGCGGAGACGGCATGAAACAAGCCCGGTGGCAACAGCGGCGCTGGGGCGTCTGATGACCGGCGCGGCAATGATGGGAAGCATGATGAAGAACCCGACAGATATACTGACCATACAGATTAAATGTTCCGGTCCCATCGGAGGATTGACCGTAACAGCCGACAGTCAGGGGGATGTGAAGGGCTATGTGTTCGACCCGAATGTGATGCTGCCTCCGAAGAACGGGAAACTGGATGTGGGCGGCGCGCTCGGCCAGGGCGTCATGACAGTGATCAAGGACATGGGGCTCAAGGAGCCTTATTCCGGACAGACGATCCTGCAGACCGGCGAGATCGCGGAGGATCTGACTTATTATTTCGCTACATCCGAACAGGTGCCGTCTTCAGTAGGGCTGGGGGTTCTCATGGAAGGGGACAATACCGTGCGGTGCGCCGGCGGATTTATCGTGCAGGTTATGCCGTTTATCGAGGATGAGGTACTGAATAAGCTGGAGCAGAATATTCAGAACATCCAGTCAGTTACATCCATGCTGGATAACGGGCACACGCCGGAGGAAATGCTCGCCCAGGTACTGGAAGGTCTCGATCTGGAGATTACGGATACGATGCCGACAAAATTCTGCTGCAACTGTTCGAAAGAGCGGGTCGAAAAAGCGATTATCAGCATTGGAAGCAAAGAGATCCAGTCCATGATTGAAGAAGGAAAAGACATTGAAGTGAAATGTCACTTCTGCAATACAGCGTACAACTATTCAGTAGACGAATTAAAAGAACTGCTGAAGAAGAGCAGATAAAAGAAGGAGGAAGGGGAAATGAAACACGGATTTATAAAAGTGGCGGCCGCTACACCGGATATCCGGGTGGCGGATGTGGAGTACAATAAGGACAGGATCTGCGCGGCAATCCGTGAAGCGTGCAATGAGAGCGCAAAGATCATTGTGTTCCCGGAACTGTGTGTGACAGGGTACACCTGCGGGGATCTGTTTACCCAGGATATTCTGCTGAAAGCGGCAAAGGGAGCGCTGCTTGAGATCGCGGCTTTTACAAAAGACAGGGATGCGCTTGTATTTGTGGGAGTCCCCCTGTCAGTCGGAGGGAAACTCTACAATGTGGCTGCGGCATTAAACGACGGAAAGGTCATCGGTCTTACAACGAAAACATTTCTCCCCAATTATGCGGAGTTCTATGAGATGCGGCAGTTCACACCCGGACCGGACGCGGCAGAGTACATTCAGTTTGCAGGAGAACAGGTCCCGTTCGGACCGCAGATCCTGTTCTGCGATACGGATATGGATGAACTGATTGTATCCGCAGAGATCTGCGAGGACGTCTGGTCACCGGTGCCGCCCAGCATCTTTGCTGCACTGGAAGGCGCAACGGTGATTGTAAACTGCTCTGCCAGCGATGAAACAATCGGGAAAGATTCTTATCGCCGGGATCTGATTGCCGGACAGTCGGCGAGGCTGATCGCAGGGTATGTGTATGCGAATGCCGGTGAGGGAGAGTCTACGACAGACGTTGTGTTCGGCGGACACAACATTATCGCCGAAAATGGAACTGTCTTAAAACAGGCGTGCAGATACCACAATGAGATCATCTATTCCGAGTTCGATCTTCAGAGGATAATAAGCGAGCGTCGGAAGAACACGACATTTCAGACAGCAGAAGGGCACAGTCTGATTCGGGTTCCCTTCCATATTAAAAAAGAGAAGACAAAGCTGACAAGACAGTTCCCGAGAAGACCTTTCGTCCCTGCGGATGAACAGGCGAGGGCGGAGAGATGTGAAGAGATCCTGACGATCCAGGCGATGGGACTTAAGAAAAGGCTGGACCATACCAATGCGAAAACCGCTGTAGTCGGGATTTCCGGAGGGCTGGACTCCACACTGGCGCTCCTCGTGACTGCCCGTGCGTTCGATATGCTCGGAAGAGATAAAAAGGACATCATCGCAGTGACTATGCCGTGCTTCGGTACAACAGACCGGACGTATAACAATGCCTGTGAGATGTCAAAAAAGACAGGGGCAACGCTGAAAGAAGTACCTATCGCAGATGCGGTTAATATCCACTTCCGCGATATCGGCCAGGATCCGGAGAATCATGACGTAACTTATGAAAACTCTCAGGCAAGAGAGCGGACTCAGGTGCTGATGGATATTGCCAACCGGACGGGAGGCATGGTGATCGGTACCGGCGATATGTCAGAGCTGGCCCTTGGATGGGCGACCTATAACGGCGACCATATGTCCATGTATGGAGTGAATGCCTCTGTGCCGAAAACCCTTGTGCGGCATCTGGTGAAATATGCTGCGGATGAGACAACGGATGCGGAACTGAAGCGGGTGCTTTATGACGTGCTTGACACTCCTGTAAGTCCGGAACTTCTGCCGCCGAAAGACGGCGATATCGCACAGAAGACAGAAGATCTTGTGGGGCCATATGAACTGCATGATTTCTTCTTATACTATATGCTCCGTTTCGGATATGAACCGGCGAAGATCTTCCGGCTGGCAGAATCCACGTTTGACGGCGTGTATGACAGGGCAACGATCCTGAAGTGGCTGAAGACATTCTGCAGAAGATTTTTCTCACAGCAGTTCAAACGCTCCTGTCTTCCGGACGGCCCGAAGATCGGTACGGTCGCGCTTTCTCCGAGAGGAGACTGGAGAATGCCAAGCGATGCCTGCGTTGCAGTGTGGATGAAAGAACTGGATGAGATTCCGCTGCGGGGCTGAGAAGGGGAGATTAAGATGAAATTAATCAGAACAGAAGATGCGGTTGGCAGTGTTCTCTGCCATGATATTACACAGATTATTCCCGGAGTGGTAAAAGACGCTGTGTTCCGGAAGGGACATGTAGTGACGGAAGAAGATATTCCGGTGCTCCTCTCCGTTGGAAAAGAGCACCTGTATGTGTGGGAGAAAGAGGAAGGAATGCTGCATGAAAACGATGCGGCGGAGATCCTGCGCCAGGTATGTCAGAATGAGTATATGAAGGCATCCGAAGCAAAAGAAGGAAAGATCGAACTGACCGCGGAAACGGACGGACTGCTCAAGATTAACCGCGGGAAGTTAAACGCAGTGAACGGGATGGGCCAGATGGTTCTGGCATCCCGCCACGGCAATTTCCCGGTGAGAAAAGGGGACAAGATTGTCGGGATGCGTGTCGTGCCGCTCGTGATCGAAGAGGAGAAGATGAACCGTGTGAAAGAGATATGCGGGGATGAGCCGATCTTTAAGATCCTCCCATTTAAAGAGATGAAAGCCGCGATCGTGACAACGGGAAGTGAAGTATATCATGGAAGAATCACAGATAAATTCACTCCTGTAGTAGAGTCAAAGCTCCGTGAGTGCGGTGTGGAAGTGATGGGAAATATAGTCTGCGACGATAATTCTGAGATGGTCACGGACGCGATCCGTGACTGGATCGGAAAAGGGGCTCAGATGGTTGTCTGTACCGGCGGCATGAGCGTGGATCCGGATGACCGCACGCCGCTTGCGATCAGGAACGCAACAGACGAAGTCATTACATATGGCGCGCCTGTGCTTCCCGGCGCGATGTTCATGCTGGCATATGCAAACGATGTGCCCGTGATGGGACTTCCGGGATGTGTGATGTACGCGAAACGCACGATTTTCGACCTCGTACTTCCGAGAATCGTGGCCGGAGAGAGGCTGTGCGCAGAAGATTTTTCCGTGCTGGGCGAAGGCGGACTGTGCCTGAACTGTGAAGTGTGTACGTTCCCGAACTGCGGGTTTGGAAAATAAGAGTACAGTAACAATACTGCTTAAGGCTGGTTTTGTGCACTTTTCCGGTATTTCCCCGGCGGCTGTCCGTACTTCCGCTTGAAAATCCGATTAAAATAGGACAGGTTGTCAAACCCGCACGCCTGCGCGGTTTCCAGGACGGTCAGATCTGACGAACCCAGCATCCGTTCCGACATAGTCAGGCGGTAGTCATTGAGGTAATCGATGAAGCCGGTTCCCATATGTGCTTTGAAGAACTTCATGAAATGGGATTTGCTGTAGTAGGTAAGGTCTGCCATATCTTCCACAGTGATATGTTCCGCATAGTGTTCTTCTATATATTTTAATATTGTTTTCATTTTTTCAAGAGACTTCACCTGGGATGCAGGGGAAGTCTTCATTTTTTTCTGCCGGTTTGAGACGAGCAGGAAGAAGAACTCGAAGAGATGCCCTTTGACTGCGAGCTGATATCCAGGCGGCTGAGCATCGCAGAGCCGGTCAATCTGACGGATACATTCGGCAGTTTCCTCATAATATGAAAGCGTAGGGGTGAGGAAGGTGTCCGAAGGGATCACTCCATTGATCAGCGGAGTGATAAAGCGCACCGCGCACAGGTCATTGCTCCCGGAGATCAGAAGCTCCGGCTTCATAATGATATTTTCGTACTCCATGATATGTCCGGGATCCTGCTCAATGGAGTGGAGCTGCCCCGGGCGGATCAGGACGATATCTCCGGAAGAGACAGAACGTTTCTGCAGGTCAACGGAGACGAAACCTCTGCCCTTCTGGATCACGATCAGTTCCAGTTCCGAATGCCAGTGAAGAGGCACAGAAGGAAAATCCCCGGGAATGGAACACAGGTATGTGTTGTACGGAAAATCAGCGGCAGTATGGGATTTGATTTCGTGATAGTTCTGATATTCGCTGATATTCATTTTCGACAGACCTCCTTCGCCACGTTGTAACAGCTGAAGCCGGACGTTTGATGAATCTGTATGGCCGGCATACTTTGATATGATAGTATTGTACAATAAAATGGAAGTATATTGCAAGAAATATAAATAGAATCATACTATAATGTGAACTGTCAGATGTGAACTGTAACGGTTTCCGTCGGAAATAAAGCCCGGCGGCAGCAGAAACATCGACATATGAACAAAAGTGGGAATTATGAAAGGAGATCTACCATGAGTATTCAGGAAAAAGTAGAAAACTATCTTGGAAAGACAGTTGCGGATGCATCGAATGAAGAGATCTATGGCGCGCTTCTTGCGGCGGTACAGGAAATGGCGGCAGAAAAAGAGCGCACAGACAGCAAGAAGAAGCTTTACTATATTTCGGCAGAGTTCCTGATCGGAAAACTTCTTTCCAACAATATGATCAACCTGGGAATCTACCAGGAAGTAAAAGAAATGCTTGAGAAAAACGGAAAAGATATCTGCGAAATTGAAGAGGTTGAGCCGGAGCCGTCGCTTGGAAACGGCGGACTTGGACGTCTGGCGGCATGTTTCCTTGATTCCATCGCAACGCTGGGACTGGCAGGAGACGGAATCGGATTGAACTATCACCTGGGACTTTTCAAACAGGAGTTTGAGAACAATCTTCAGAAAGAGACACCGAACCCGTGGATCGAGGCGAAGTCCTGGCTTAAGAAGACCGATGTGGTTTATCCGGTCAGCTTCAGAGGACTGGATGTCAACGCGAGAATGTATGACATTGAGGTGACAGGATACAACAATAAGACAAACAAGCTTCATCTGTTTGATATTGATTCTGTAAATGAGTCCATCGTAAAGGAAGGAATTGACTTTGACAAAGAAGATATCAAAGAGAATCTGACACTTTTCCTTTACCCGGATGACAGTGATGAGCAGGGAAGACTGCTCCGGATCTATCAGCAGTATTTTATGGTAAGCGCGGGAGCACAGCTTATTCTGGACGAATGCGTGGCGAAGGGATCGAATCTGCATGATCTTCCGGAGTACGCAGTGATCCAGATCAACGATACACATCCGACTATGGTAATTCCGGAGCTGATCCGTCTTCTTGTGGAGAGAGGGCTGGATATGGACGAAGCTATTGATGTGGTATCCAGAACATGCGCGTACACAAACCACACAATTCTTGCCGAGGCTCTGGAAAAATGGCCGGTATATTATCTGAAGAAAGTCGTTCCTCAGCTGATGCCGATCATCGAGATTCTGGATGACAAGGTAAGAAGAAAATACGATGATGAGAGTGTTGCGGTAATCGATCGCAATGACACCGTGCACATGGCGCATATCGATATCCACTATGGATTCAGCGTAAACGGCGTGGCGGCTCTGCACACAGAGATTCTCAAGAATTCAGAGCTGAACAACTTCTACAAGATCTATCCGGAGAAGTTCAATAACAAGACGAACGGAATCACATTCCGCCGCTGGCTGATCCACTGCAACCCGCGTCTTGCCGCGTTCCTGGATGAGACGATCGGAGAAGGGTACAGAAAAGACGCGAATGAGCTGGAGAAACTGCTTGCGTATAAAGATGATGAGAAAGTACTGACAAAACTTCTTGAGATCAAACATAAAAATAAGGAAGATCTCTGTGCGTACTTAAAGGAAACACAGGGAATAGAAATCAGTCCGGAGACGATCTTTGATATCCAGGTGAAACGTCTCCACGAGTACAAGAGACAGCAGCTTAACGCGCTCTATATCATTGACAAATATCTGGAGATCAAGGCCGGCAAGATCCCGGCAGCTCCGGTGACTGCGATCTTCGGCGCGAAAGCGGCTCCGGCGTATGTGATCGCGAAAGACATTATACACCTGATCCTCTGCCTGCAGGAGATCATCAACAATGATCCGGATGTGAACAAATATCTCCGCGTTGTCATGGTTGAGAACTACAATGTGACAAAAGCAGGAAAACTGATCCCGGCATGTGATATTTCCGAGCAGATTTCCCTGGCCTCCAAAGAAGCAAGCGGTACCGGAAATATGAAATTCATGTTAAACGGCGCTGTGACTCTGGGCACAGAGGATGGAGCAAACGTAGAGATTCACGAAGCAGTAGGTGATGAGAACATCTTTGTGTTCGGAGCATCCAGCGATGAGGTTATTGAGCATTACGCGAAAGCTGACTATGTATCAAAGAACTACTATGAGAACAACGAGGCGATCCGGGCGGCAATTGATTTCATCACAAGCGATGAGATGCTGAAAGTGGGATGCGAGGAGAATCTTACACGTCTGAAAAACGAGCTGATCAACAAAGACTGGTTCATGACCCTGCTTGACTTCGACTCCTATAAAGAGACGAAAGAAAAGGCGCTGACAGCTTATTCAGACCGTCTCAAATGGGCGAAGATGGCGTTGGTGAATATCGCGAAAGCCGGATTCTTCTCATCCGACAGAACGATCGAAGAGTACAACAGAGACATCTGGCATTTATAAAAAGGAGAAAGAAATGAAAAGAACAAGCGGAATCTTATTACCGGTGTTTTCCCTGCCGTCAAAATATGGGATCGGATGTTTTTCAAAAGAAGCATATAAATTCGTTGACCAGCTGAAAGACGCGGGACAGAGTTACTGGCAGATCCTGCCGCTTGGACCGACTGGATACGGGGATTCCCCGTACCAGTCTTTCTCCACATATGCGGGAAACCCGTATTTCATTGATCTGGAAACACTGATCAGTGAGGGGCTTCTGACAGAAGAAGAGTGCGAAGCATATGATTTCGGCGATCAGGATGACTGTATTGATTATGAAAAAATATATAACTCCAGATTCAAAGTGTTGAAAAAAGCCTATGAGCGGTTTCGCGGAAATGGCGGCACTTATGGAGAGGAATACAGAAAATTCACGGAAGAAAACGCGTTCTGGCTGGAAGACTACAGTCTCTATATGGCAGTGAAAGACAGCCAGGATGGCGTGAGCTGGAACGAGTGGGACGATTCCCTTAAGAACCGCGAGGCGTCAGCCATGGAAAAAGCGAAGAACGAACTGGCTGATGAGATCGGCTTCTATCAGTTCCAGCAGTATGAATTTGACAGGCAGTGGAAGAAACTTCACGCGTACGCGAATGAGAACGGAATCAAGATCATCGGAGATATTCCGATCTATGTGGCGTTTGACAGCGCGGATACATGGGCTGCGCCTGAGATGTTCCAGTTCGATGAGAACAACGAGCCTACAGGGGTAGCAGGATGTCCGCCCGACGCGTTTGCCGCGACAGGTCAGCTCTGGGGCAATCCGCTTTATGACTGGGATTACCATAAAAGAACCGGCTATGAGTGGTGGATCCGCAGGATCGAATACTGCCTGCGGCTTTATGATGTGGTGAGAATCGATCATTTCCGGGGATTTGACGAATACTACTCTATCCCTTACGGGGAAGAGACGGCTGTCAACGGAAAATGGATGCCGGGACCGGGTATGGATCTCTTCAACGCCATTGAGGCGAAGCTGGGCAGACCGGAGATCATCGCGGAAGACCTTGGATTCCTGACGCCAAGCGTGCTGAAACTCTTAAAAGACAGCGGATTCCCGGGGATGAAGGTGATCCAGTTCGCGTTCGACGCAAGAGAGTCATCCAACTATCTGCCGCACACCTATCCGTCCAACTGTGTAGTCTACACGGGAACCCATGACAACGATACGACAAGAGGCTGGTATCACGCGGTGGGAAAAGAAGCCAGAGATTTTGCCAAGGAGTACATGTGCAAACCCCGTCTGGATGAGGACAGCCTGACGAAAGATTTTATTGCCATGGCAATGAGCAGTGTGGCGGATCTCTGCGTGATCCCCATGCAGGATTACCTCGGCCTGGGCAGTGAAGCGCGAATCAACGTGCCGTCTACCCTGGGCGGCAACTGGGTATGGCGCATGACGGAATCCCAGTTTGATGAAGAGACAGTAAAAGAAATCGCGCGGGTGACAAAGCTTTACGGAAGATAATGTAACGGTTCAGCCATGGCGCGGGCTGAACTGTTACAAGATAATCAGCAGGAACAGTCATTTTCTTGTAAAGTATCGCTTTATGTGGTATATATAAACGTAGACAATTTGCAAGAGAGAAGGAATACTGCTATGAAGAGAAAATTGATTGCGCTGATACTTGCTTCTATGTTCTGTGTAACCGCATGCAGCGGGAACAGTGCATCAGAGGATGCGAAGGCCGGCACATCCACTACGGAAGAAGTGGATCAGATGGCGAGTGAGATAAAGGAAAAGGTAGGCGATTCCGTGAGCCTGCCCAGTGAGTCCGTGACAAAGGCGGTTTCGGGGACGTGGAGAGACCAGGGGAATAATGATCTCTATGTGCTCTCGGAGAATGGAACAGGAACAAAGAACGGAGAAGCTCTTACCTTTGAGTGCGGGTTTGATGATGACAACAACATTACCATCCGTTTTGTTACAGGCGAAGCGGAAGGTGAGAAACTCTATGCTGTTTCTACAGATGATACAGGATACGGCATAAACTTTACTTCTCTGGACGGCGGCGGAGAGACCATTGCGCTTCTGCCGGAGGGGCTTAAGTTCCTTGACCTCACAGATGAACGCGTGGCCGGCATCCTGGGTGAGTGGAAAGATGACGGGGGAAATACCTATCGGTTTAAAGACGATCACAGCATGGTGATCTCTGGCTCAAAGACAGAGACAGAAGGTGTGTTTAATGTTGTGGAGAACGAGGAAGGAACGCTTCTTCTGAAGATGAAAGTGCCGGGAGGATCTCTGGAGTTTACTTATGAGCTGGATGAGGAGAATGCCGGAATGGATCTGCAGGCTCCGGGCGATGACACAGTGCATCACTGGATCAGACAGTGAGAACTCCGTCTGACGACGGATTGCGGGAATATATCATCTGAAGTACGATGGCGAAGGCAGGACAGAATGCCTTCGCCATATTTTTCAGGTCTGGGCTCTGGTTTCATTTAAAGAAGTGAGAACAGCCAGTATATCAGCCCAAGCAGAGAACTGGTAAATATACCGTACAGAATGACAGGCCCGGCTATGGTGAAGATCTTGCACCCGATGCCGAAGACCTGTCCTTCTTTTTTGTATTCGATAGAAGGCGCGGCCACGGAGTTCGCGAATCCGGTGATTGGTACAAGGGCGCCGGCGCCGCCCCATTTGGCAAGCTTCGGATACAGACCGGTTCCGGTCAGAAGCACGCTGATGAGAACAAGGAGAAGGGAAGTCCAGCTGCTGCACTCGTCAGTGGACAGCCCTGCGGCTTCACAGTAATTGTAGATCACCTGCCCCAGGAAGCAGATCGTTCCGCCCAGAAAGAACGCCTTCAGCATGTTCAGCCAGACATTGTGTTTTGGTGTTTTCTGATTTACATATTTCTCATATTCCTTTTCTTTCTTTAACTTCTCGATTTTATCCATAACAAAAACTCCTCTTTCTTCATAAGATCCTGTGCTTAGTATCCGCATATATTCGAAAAAAATGCGGATACTAAGAAAAAACCAGCAGTTCATACATGGAACTGTTCTGAGAAAATCCTGAATGTACAGGGTGATGCGGGAGGTTATCACAATATGAAACAAATAAGCGGAAGTCAGAGCATTGTGTTTCAGAATGCTCCATATATCGTAAGCGCCGCTTCCGTGGTGGGCGCGAAGGAAACGCAGGGGCCGCTGGGAAAACTCTTTGATATATGCGCGGAGGATAATCTGTTCGGGGCGCAGACCTGGGAGGAAGCGGAAAGCACCATGCAGAAGGAGGCGTGTATCCTGGCAATCGGGAAAGCCCGCGTCAGGGCGGAGGAGATCCGTTATCTGTACGGAGGAGATCTGCTGCGCCAGGGGATTGCTACCTCCATGGGGGTAGAAGCTCTGCAGATCCCCATGTTCGGGCTGTACGGAGCCTGCTCTACTTCAGGAGAGGCGCTGGCGCTTTCAGCCATGAGCGCTGCGGCGGGATATGGCAAATATATGCTGGCAGTTACCTCCAGCCATTTCGGAAGCGCAGAGAAAGAATTCCGCTTCCCGCTGGGGTACGCCAGTCAGAGGCCGCTGTCCGCACACTGGACCGTAACAGGAAGCGGGGCGTTCCTCGTGAAGGCGGCAGAAGAACCAGATGCGGCGGGCGGCGGAGCGGAAACACTGTCCGCATCGGAGAAACCCGCGGCAGAGCCGGACGAGGGAGACGCCGCCACATCGCAGATGAGCCATGTGCGTATCGCGGGAGTTACAGTGGGGAAGATTGTGGATTACGGGCTGAAAGATTCCCAGAACATGGGAGCCTGTATGGCGCCGGCGGCAATGGATACGATTGTCCGGAATTTCCTTGATATGGGGCGGACAGAAGAAGACTATGACCGGATTATCACCGGCGACCTGGGATACGTAGGACAGTCCATTCTGTTCGATCTGGTGCGCGGGCAGGGATATGATATAAGGAAGAAACACCTGGACTGCGGCATGACCATCTTTGACCGGGAGACTCAGGATACCCATGCGGGCGGAAGCGGCTGCGGCTGCGCAGCGGTGACGCTGGCTTCATTCATACTGCCCAAGGTGGAAAGCGGAGAATGGAAGCGGGTGCTGTTCGTACCCACCGGCGCTCTGATGTCCACGGTGAGCTATAACGAGGGCGCCAGCGTGCCGGGAATCGCTCATGGAATCGTACTGGAACACAGATAGGCGGAATACAGACAGGGAGGAGACAGAACATGGAATATATTACAGCTTTTGTTATAGGAGGGCTGATCTGCTCGGCTGTGCAGATCCTTCTCGACCGGACGAAGATGATGCCGGGGAGAGTGATGGTACTGCTCGTATGTGCAGGAGCGGTGCTGGGATTTATCGGCGTTTATAAGCCATTTCAGGAGTTCGCCGGGGCAGGCGCCAGCGTGCCGCTGCTGGGGTTCGGAAACGTGCTCTGGCAGGGGGTAAAAGAAGCGGTAGAGAAGAACGGATTCATCGGCGTCTTCATGGGCGGATTTAAGGCCAGCGCGGTAGGAATATCAGCAGCGCTGATTTTCGGGTATCTTGCATCATTTGTATTTGAGCCGAAGATGAAAAAATAAAAAATGTGATAAAAAATGGCAAAAATGGATAAAGAAATGATAAGGTTTCTATATTGACATCATATAGCGGGCGGTGATATGATAATGCACGGAAACTGTAGGTATTGATTGATTTTTGCAGGGAAGAGACCAGGGTGTTTGATGGTAATGAAATTTTTCAAGGCTAGATAGAAAGATTTTGTTACCTTTTTCTATGTAAAAAGGCAAAAAGATGATATGATAGACAGGTAAGACCAGAACAAAAGCGATAAAGGAGTATAAAATATGTGTGGAATCGTAGGATACGTAGGAGAAGAACAGGCAGCGCCGATTCTGCTGAAAGGACTCTCTAAACTGGAGTACAGGGGATATGACTCAGCCGGTATCGCGGTGCGGGATGAAGCATCCGGAAAGATATCGATTGTAAAGGCAAAAGGACGTCTGAAGATCCTCTCGGAAAAAACAGACAATGGACGCGCGGTCCGCGGAACATGCGGTATCGGGCACACCCGCTGGGCGACCCACGGCGAACCGTCAGAGACAAACGCGCATCCGCACTGCACGGATGACAGATCTGTGGTGCTTGTCCACAACGGTATTATCGAGAACTACCAGGAACTGAAGGTGAAACTGATAAAGTCAGGTTATACCTTCTACTCTCAGACAGATACGGAAATCGCGGTAAAACTGGTGGATTATTACTATAAGAAGACGGGAACTCCGCTGGAAGCGCTGTCAAGAGCGATGCTCCGTATCAGAGGTTCCTATGCCTTCGGCGTAATGTTCCATGACTATCCGGGAAAGCTTTACGCGGCCCGCAAGGACAGTCCGCTGATCATCGGGAAGAGCGAAAGCGGCAGCCTGATCGCCTCAGATGTGCCGGCAATTCTCGACAAGACGAGAAATGTATACTACATCGGCAACCATGAGATCGCGGAGATGACCGGAGATGAGATCCATTTCTACAACATCGACCGGGAAGAGATCGAAAAAGAGATGGTAGAGATCAAGTGGGATGCCGAGGCAGCGGAAAAAGGCGGATACGAGCATTTTATGCTGAAGGAGATCCACGAACAGCCAAAAGCAGTTCAGGATACCATCGGTGCCTATGTAAAGGGCGGAGCTATTGATCTCACTGAGACGGGAATTACGGACGAAGTGCTGAAGAATCTGGAGAGGATCTATATCGTGGCCTGCGGTTCCGCGTATCATGTGGGACTGGTCGGCAGATATGTGATCGAGGAAATGACCAGAGTGCCGGTTGAAGTAGATCTTGCCAGTGAATTCCGCTACCGCAATCCGATCCTGGCGCCCAACTCCATGGTGATCGTCATCTCCCAGTCAGGAGAGACGGCGGACAGCCTGGCAGCCCTCCGGCTGGCAAAGGAAAGAGGAGTACCTGTGCTTGGCGTAGTGAACGTGGTAGGATCAAGCATTGCCAGAGAGAGCGACTACATCCTGTATACATATGCAGGGCCGGAGATATCCGTGGCTACCACCAAGGCATACAGTACACAGCTGATCGCCATGTATCTGCTGGCAGTTCAGATGGCGAAGGGAAAAGAGACCGTGGATGAGAAGCGGTACGGAGAGCTGATCGCCGAGATGGAGACCCTTCCCGGGAAGATCCAGAAGACACTGGATGACAAAGAGAGAATCCAGTGGTTTGCCAGCAAGTATGCCAACGCCAGAGATATCTTCTTTATCGGGCGCGGAATCGACTATGCCATCAGCATGGAGGGCAGCCTGAAGATGAAGGAGATCAGCTACATTCATTCAGAGGCGTACGCGGCAGGTGAGCTGAAGCATGGAACGATCAGCCTGGTGGAGGAAGGAATCCTGGTTGTGGGAGTGCTGACCCAGAGCGGCCTGTTTGAGAAGACACTGAGCAACATGGTCGAGGTCAAGAGCCGCGGAGCTTATCTGATGGGGCTGACCACATATGGAAACTACAATATAGAAGATACGGCTGATTTCTCCGTGTATGTACCCCGGACAGAAGAGTATTTCGCCACCAGCCTTGCCATCGTGCCGCTGCAGTTGATGGGATATTACGTCAGCGTGGCAAAAGGCCTGGATGTAGATAAGCCGAGAAACCTGGCAAAATCCGTTACCGTTGAATAGTAACAGTTCAGCCGCGCCATTTGGAAAACCGCACTGCTGAACTGAGTATAGGAAAAAATACCGGGGGAGGGTAAAACGGATTGACAAATGACACACCCGGGGGTATATTAGATTGTGGATTCATATCAGATCGCTCCATCTGATATAGAAGGAAGACAGGAGGATGGGAATGGAACGATTCATGGATATGCACTGCCATCTGCTTCCGGAAGTAGATGACGGGGCGCAGAGCATGGAAGATACGAGGCAGATGCTTCAGATGGCTCGGGACGAGGGGATTCAGTATATTGTGGTGACGCCGCATTATCACCCCCACAGAGGAAAGAAGCCGCCGAAAGTACTGCGGCATCAGCTGAAACTGATGCGTGAAGAAGCGGCAAAGATAGATGAAAATCTGAGAGTTTATCTTGGGACAGAGATCTATTACGGACAGGACGTGCCGGAGCTGCTGAGGGAAGAGAAGGTTCTGACCATGAACCGGACCAATTACGTGCTGGTAGAGTTCTCGCACAGCGACCCTTATGAATATATCTGCCAGGGGATACGGCAGATCCAGATGAAGGGATACGAGGTGATCCTGGCACATATTGAGAGATATCACTGCATGTGTGATAATATAGAGGACGCGACGCACATCGCGGAAATGGGAGTAAAGATTCAGGTAAACGCGGACAGCATCACCGGAGAAAACGGCAGAAAAGTGAAACGGTTCGTGAAACAGATGATGGACCGTGATCTGGTGTACTGCGTCGGTACGGACGCACACCGTCCGGGCGCGCGTCCGCCGCGGATGAAGAAAGCCGCGGAGTATGTGAAGAAAAAATACGGAGAAGACTATATGAGGAAAATATTCTTCAGCAACGGCAGACGCATCATGCTGAAGAGAAGGAGAAGAGATGAATCAGGACAGAGTAACGCATGAGATAGAGAATGATGAGATCACAATTGATCTGACAGAATTGTTAAGTGAGCTGTGGAACAAAGCATATATTATCATACTGGCAGGCATCCTGGCAGCGCTGGTGGCGTTCGCCGGGACAAAGCTGTTTATCACGCCGAAGTATACGGCGACCACCAGCATGTATATGCTGACCCGCACTGAGGGACAGGCTCTGACCCAGAATGAGCTCCAGATGGGAACCCAGCTGACCCAGGACTACATGGAGCTGGTGAAAAGCCGGGCAGTGCTGGATCAGGTGATCTCCGTCCTGAACCTGGACATGGAGCCGGCGGAATTAAGCGGTATGATCACAACGGAAAATCCGGCAAATACCCGTATCCTGACGATCAGCGTGGAGAGCGCGGTGCCGGAGGAGGCGCAGGCTATTGCCAACGCGGTGCGGGAAGCGGCCAGCGTGACGATCCAGGACATCATGGAGATCGACGCGGCCAACACCATCGAGGAAGCAAACCTGCCGGAATCTCCCTCATCTCCGTCCACAATGAAGAATACAGTGATCGGCGGCGCCCTGGGAATTATCCTGGCTGCCGGGATCGTGGTCCTGATCTTCCTTCTGGACGATACGATCAAGAATCCGGATGACGTGGAGAATTATCTGGGACTGAATGTGCTGACTTCCATCCCGATTCAGGAAGGGGAGCAGGCAGCGAAGAGAACGAAGCGCCGGACGACGAGAAAAATGGCGCGGAAGATGAAGAAGTAGGGGGCGCGAAGAGATGAGAGATATCGTTTTGAAAAATGTGGCGAAGGACTACCGGACGAACGAGGCATATAAATCGCTTCGTACCAATGTGGAGTTCTCCGGCGCGGATAATAAAGTGATTGTAATGACAAGCAGCACGCCGAATGAAGGAAAGAGCACCGTGGCTTTGGGACTGGCGTGGGCTCTGGCAGAAGGCGGAAAGCGGGTTCTGCTGATCGACGCGGACCTGAGGAAATCTGTCCTGATCGGCCGGCACCGGGTGACTGAGGAAGTGAAGGGACTGACCCATTACCTGTCCGGACGGGCGGATCTGGATGATGTGATTTGCCGGACCCAGGAAAAGAACCTGTCCATGATCTTCGCCGGCGTAGTACCGCCGAACCCGTCGGAGCTTCTGGGAAAGAAGCGGTTCGAAAACCTGGTGATGCACGCCAGGGATTCCTATGACTATGTGATCATCGACGCACCGCCGCTGGGCAGCGTGATCGACGCAGCGGTGATCGCCAAAGTGTGCGATGCGGCGATTCTGGTTGTGGCTGCCAACGCGGTCAGCTATAAGTTCGTCCGCACGGTAAAGGAACAGCTGGAGAAGACAGACTGCCCGATCCTGGGTGTGGTTCTGAACAAGGTAAATATGAGCAAGAACAAGTATTATGGAAAATACTATGGAAAATATTACGGAGAGTACGGAAAATAATCCTGCAGCGGCTGACTGGCAGGAAGAGGAGACAAAAGGAGTCGGATACAGATGAGTACACAGAAGCATTCTCACAGAAGAAACGAACATCATAATTCTCATGGCAGCGGGAGAACGGTAAGCAGAAAGAAAGCAGGGACCCGGAATCTGGCAGGAAAGCTGATTCTGCTCGTACAGCTGCTGCTCTCGGTTATTCTGCTGGGGGTGGTATGGAACAGCGGTATGGTGCCGGGAAAGTACCTTGCCGCGCTGTTTGGGGTTCTGATTCTTCTGTTCGGAGCGTTCTTCGCTCTGCAGTTCTTGAAAAGCAAAGTGTATATATTGGGAATTGTTCTCAGCATTATCATTGATATTGTGCTTGCGTTTGGGATTTACTATATGCTGGAGGCGAACCAGATGCTGGCCGATGTAGGGGGCGCTACGTATAAGACGGATAACATGATCGTTGTGGTGCGCGCGGATGATGATGCTGAGAATATTATTGATGCCAAAAACTATACATTCGGCACCCAGACAACACAGGATCAGGAAAATAATCAGCTGATGCTGGAAGATGTGACGAAAGTGCTGGGACAGGAACCGGATCTGAAGGAATACGCAAATGTGCAGGAGCTTGCGCAGGGACTTCTGGATGGGGAAATCGGCGCTGCGATTTACAATGAGGCATTTAATGGCATCATAGAGAACACAATTCCGGAATATACGGATCAGATTAAGATCCTGTACCAGTATGGTATTGAGACAGAGATCGTGCAGGAGGAGCAGGCAACGGTTACGGAACCATTCAATATCTACATCAGCGGTATCGACGTATCCGGTCCGATCACGACAAACAGCCGGAGTGATGTGAATATCATCATGACAGTGAATCCGAGTACACACAAGATCCTGCTGACAACAACTCCGCGAGACTATTACGTGACGATTCCGGGAATCTCGGGAGAGCAGCGGGATAAGCTGACTCATGCGGGAATCTACGGCGTGGACGCTTCCATGGCAACGCTGGAAAGCATCTATGGAATCGATATTTCCTATTACGCAAGAGTGAATTTTGACTCGCTGGTAGAGATCGTGGATGCGCTGGGCGGTGTTGATGTATATTCGGAATATGAGTTCACCGGAAGAGGTGAACATTTCGTACAGGGATATAACCATGTGGACGGAGAGGCTGCCCTGAAATTCGCCCGGGAGAGATACAGCTTCGAGAGCGGGGACAACCAGCGTGGGAAAAACCAGGAAGCACTGCTGACTGCGATACTGGAAAAGGCGATGTCACCGGCAATGCTGGCAAATGCAAGCGAGCTGATCACGAGCGTGAGCGACAGTGTGGAGACGAATATGACACGAACCGAGATGGCACAGTTTATCAATCAGCAGCTGGCTGACGCGGCTGACTGGACGATCGAATCGGTCGCTGCTACCGGAACGGGGGATAATCAGGCATGTTATTCTTCCGGATCTCAGCTGCTGTATGTAATGTGGCCGGATGAGGCGTCTGTGGCAGAGATCAGTGCCAGGATGCAGGCAGTAATGAACGGTCAGTAAAATACAGAAACGAGAGTGGTTGAGGGGATATGTACAGAAAGAATGACAGTACATGGCTGAAACACTGGGACTTCATCATACTGGATATGGTGATGCTTCAGATCACATATGTAATCAGCTATATGATACGAATGGGAATACAGAATCCGTATAAAAATGAATTATATCTGACAATCGGAGTAGTAATCGGAGTGGCGGACGTATGTGTGGCTTTCTTTACAGAGCCGTATCACGGAATTATGCGCAGGGGGTATTTCCTGGAGTTTAATAATGTGGTTCGTCATGTGTTTATCGTGGCGGTTCTAGAGGTGTGCTATCTGTTCCTGACACAGAACGGGGAGGCATTTTCAAGATTATCTTTTGTATGGTTTATTATTATTGCTGTACTGTTACTGTATATTGAGCGAATTATATGGAAACATTATCTGGTGCATCATAAGCAACTGTTTTACGATAAAGTGAAGATGGTGTTGCTGACAACAAGAGAAGAAGCGGTGGAGCTGGTCCGTAATCTGAATACAAACAGTTTCAGCGAGTATGAAATCGCAGGAATTGCTTATGCAGGAGAAGAACCGGAGCAAAATGAAAGCGTGAATGGAATTCCCGTGGTATGCAGTGCAGAAAAGCTGACAGAGCATATTCAGACAAAGTGGGTGGACTCAGTGTTTGTGCGTGTGTCAGACCGAACTTTGCTTCCGAAGGGAATCCTTGAGAAGTTCATCGATATGGGAATTACGGTACATAATTGTCTGCAGGATATCGATGGTTGGACAGGAAACCAGTATATTAACCGGATGGGAGGATATAATGTACTTACATCCAGTGTAAGAGTTGTATCATCCAGACAGGTGGTTCTGAAAAGGCTGCTGGATATCGTGGGAGGTTTGATAGGACTAGTTCTTACAGGAGTGATTACAATATTCCTGGGACCGGCGATCTATCTGTCATCTCCGGGGCCGATCTTCTTCTCACAAACACGGGTAGGTAAGAATGGAAAACGGTTTAAGATCTATAAGTTCCGCAGTATGTATATGGATGCAGAGGAGCGAAAAAAGGAACTGATGGAACGCAATGAAATGCAGGGGCTGATGTTCAAGATCGCTGCGGATCCCCGGATCATTGGTAGTGGACCAGACGGAACGAAGCGTGGACTGGGATGGTTTATCCGAAAGACTTCTTTGGATGAATTTCCTCAGTTCTGGAATGTGCTGAAGGGTGATATGAGCCTGGTGGGAACACGACCTCCAACAGAGGATGAGTGGCAGCAGTATGAGCCGTCTCATCGGGCGCGTCTGGCTGTGAAGCCGGGGCTGACCGGCATCTGGCAGGTAAGCGGACGGAGTGATATCACAGACTTTGAAGAAGTTGTAAAACTGGATATGAAATATGTGAAGAATTGGAATATAGGAATGGACATCAAGATACTGTTAAAGACAGTGGGAGTAGTGTTGACAGGCAGTGGTTCGCATTAAAAATATTATTAGCAGGAAAAGGAGAAAAGCTATGAAAGGTATTATTCTCGCCGGAGGATCCGGTACAAGACTGTATCCGTTGACAAAAGTAACATCTAAGCAGTTGCTTCCCATCTATGATAAGCCGATGATCTATTATCCTATGTCCGTGCTAATGAATGCGGGGATTCGGGATATCCTGATTATTTCCACACCGCAGGATACACCCCGGTTCGAAGATCTGTTGGGGGATGGACATCAGTTCGGAGTAAATTTGACTTATGCAGTGCAGCCATCGCCGGATGGTCTGGCACAGGCTTTTATTATTGGTGCCGATTTTATCGGAAGTGATACTGTGGCAATGGTGCTTGGAGACAATATCTTTGCCGGACATGGACTGAAAAAGAGATTGAAAGCTGCCTTGGAGAATGCAGAAACGGGGAAGGGCGCTACTGTATTCGGATATTATGTAGATGATCCGGAGCGATTTGGAATCGTTGAGTTTGATTCTGAGGGAAAGGCGATATCTATAGAAGAAAAACCGGAACATCCGAAGAGCAATTATTGTGTGACAGGCCTGTACTTTTATGATAATCGTGTGGTAGAGTATGCCAGAGGTTTGAAGCCGTCTGCCCGAGGAGAACTGGAGATTACAGATCTTAATAGAATTTATCTAGAACAGGAAGAATTGAATGTGGAATTACTCGGACAAGGATTTACGTGGCTCGATACAGGGACACATGAAAGTTTGGTAGACGCAACAAATTTTATAAAAACTGTTGAGACTCATCAGCATAGGAAAGTGGCTTGTCTTGAGGAAATTGCATATTTAAATGGATGGATTACAAAAGATGAAGTATTAGAAGTTTACGAAGTGTTGAAAAAGAATCAGTATGGTCAATATTTAAAAGATGTGTTAGATGGAAAGTTTCTTGATGGGCTACGTTAACAGCTATAATGAAATATAGGTTACATCTGTTATTCATAAAAGAAAACAAGTATAAAATAAGATTTGAAGCTAGCGATGATAGATATATTTTATTATAGACAGCAAAATAAATTTAGAATAAATAACACTTACTATGTATAAAATTGGAACATTGCAGTTTGATATTAGCCTGTAATTGTAGAGATTATTTGCAATGTGATTAGTGCACAAAAGTAAAGTATAGTAATAATATTTTAATACTTTTGAAAATACTAAATTATAAAAATAAGCATGTAATAGTGTAATA